>JBAVUB010000202.1:0-16504 GCA_049696575.1 Acidobacteriaceae bacterium
GTGCGGAGACGGGGTGCGTCAAAGATACTCCCGCAAACCGCGGACTTTTTCGCGGACGGGAGCGTAAGCAAATTCGAGATCGGAGAGCATGGCTAAGTAGAGTCTAGCTAAAAACCGGTCAGCTAAAAAGCGGTCGGCTAAAAACCGTTCAGCTAAGAGGGGCCAGCTAAACCAGCGGGTGTTCCGTCGCCGCTTTTCGTCGAGCCTGGTATTCCTTCCAGCGTGGCTCGTACACCTTTCCGATCGCCCCAAGAACGACGAGCAGGCAGAGCCAGGCAAACACGTCGCCGAACATCGTGTAGAAGGTGCGCCGCTGGACGTACCCATACCGCACCGCCAGCGAAGTGAAGACGTGTCGTGGAGCGGACTGCGTGACTCGTCCGTAGGGATCGATCGCCGCCGTGACGCCGGAGTTGGTGTCGCGCAGCAGCCAGCGCCGGTTTTCGATAGCGCGCATGCGGGCCATGTTCAGGTGCTGCCAGGGAGCGCTGGTGTCGCCATACCATCCATCGTCGGAGATGTTGACCAGCACTTCGGCGCCGCTTTTGGCGAAGTGGCGCACTTCGTCGGCGAAGATGGATTCGTAACAGATGAAGACACCAAACTTGTGATTGCCTGCGCCGGTGTCGCCGGTAGAAAAGACCAGGCGCTTGAGGCCCCGATTGAAATCGCCGATCTGCTGGGTGAGATGATGAGCGAAAAAGAATATCTCGCGGTAGGGCACGTATTCGCCAAAGGGCACCAGGTGGATCTTGTCGTAGACGCCGCCAAAGCGTCCGTTCGCTTCCCAAACCGATGCCGCATTGAACACGCCGATTTCCATGCGGTGATGAACGGTCACCGGCTGACGAGCAATGTTGCCGGCAACCACGGCAGCGTGCGCCGACTGAGCAAGACCGGCCATGCCGAAGAAGAAACGCGGATCGGCGGTGCGGAAGGCGGACGGTGCTTCAGGCCACGCGATCAGCGAAATAGAACTGGCCGCGCAATCCGGATGCTCCATGTACTGAGAGCCAGGTTCCGGCATGCCGATGTAGTACGGGGTGCAGGTTTGCCGGCTGGCGTTGAAGTACGTTGCCATGTTGCGATCCCAAAGCGGAATGCTGCGCTGGGTCTGCGGATCGATAACATTGCCGATCCACAAATTGTCCTCATCGACGCTGAGGTTGTCCTGGAGCAGGACGGCGGTGGCCTCGACGGGCGCAGGCGCCGGCCGCATCCAGAACGCGTTGAGCAGGAAGGCCAGCAGCGCGAAGCCCGAGACCATCGCCTTGAGCCGGATGCTGGCGCGGCGGCTGGGCATCCAGACTCCGACGAGCTGTACGTTGACGAGTACCAGAAACCAGGTGATGCCGTAGACGCCGGCGAGAGGAGCGAGGTGCGTGATCAGAAAGCTGTCGACCTGCGAGTAGCCAAGCTGATCCCAGGGAACGCTGGTGATGCGAGCGGCGGCAAGGTCGATGGCGACCCAGAGAAACGGCGCAAGCAGGATGGCCGGAACCAGACCGAAACGGCGGCGAAAGAAGGCGAGCAGGAATCCGAAGAGGCCGAAGTAGAGGCCGAGCACGGCGCTGAAGAGGAAGACCATGCCGGCCGAGCCGAGGGGCGGGACGTTTCCGTACAGCAGCATGGTCTGGTAGATCCAGTAGCAGTTCAGGATGTACCAGAGGAGTCCGCAGAGATAGCCGGTGATGGCGGCGTGGCGAAGATATTTTGGATGAGCCGCCGCGCGCTGGTTGAGGAGCGCGATCAGCAGAGGAACCAGAGCGACCCAGGCAATGAAACCGCGCCAGGCGGGCATGGGGCCGGCGATCGGAAAGCAGAAGTCGAGGAGGACGGCGGAGACCAGGCCGAGGAAGATAGAGACTGGCAGCGTGAAAGGCGAGGAGCGGATGGGCTCGGTGGTCGGAGTCTCGACGGTCACGTCCGGAGATCCGGGACTACTCTTTGCCGACAAGTTCGTTGAGGTCCTCAAAGAAGCTGATGAGGATGACGAGGAGAGAGCCGGCGATTCCCACGAAGAAAAGCCAGGTGAGCACAGACATCACGGCGTGGGCAAGAGCGATCACACGGGCATTGTAAATCACGTTCAGGCCAGGGGCCAGGACTGGGCTGAGAGCCGTCGAGAGCGTGGTAGGATGAGGCATTGAAAGGCCCGCAGAGCGTCGCCTGCTCGGGCTTGAGAACCATTGCGAAACCTGCGCTGACTGGATTGCGCGATTCGTTTCTGCGACGCAACCCCAGCGCCGCAAAGAATCTTCAGAGGGACCCATGAGCCAGGGTATTTCCATTGCCGTCGTCGGATCCGGATATGTCGGACTGGTGGCGACTGCCTGTTTCGCCGAGATCGGGCACCGCGTGATTTGCGTTGACAACGACGAAGCGAAATTGCGGACCCTGACCGACGGGGGAGTTCCGATCCACGAGGATTATCTTCCGGAGTTGCTGAGCCGGCATCGGGAACATGCGATTGAATTCACCAGCGATCTGCGGGCAGCAACCCAGGCCGCACAGGCCATTTTTATTGCTGTGGGGACGCCGCAAAGCCAAACCGGCAGCGCGGACCTGTCGTATGTCGATGCGGTAGCCAGCGAGATTGCGCGGTCGATTGACGAATATAAGGTGATCGTCGAGAAGAGCACGGTTCCTGTTTACACGAACGAGTGGATCCGGCGGGTGATTGAGCGCAATGGCGTGCCGCGGGAACTGTTCGACGTAGCTTCGAATCCGGAGTTTTTGCGGGAGGGGACCGCGGTCGTGGACTTCCTGCATGCGGACCGCATTGTTCTGGGCGCCGACTCGGAGCAGGCTGGGAATCTGCTGAAGAAGATCTATGAGCCGCTGACCAGCGGGACTTATTACCAGTCGGCGCATGCGGTACCGGGTCATCGCAGCGAGATGGACACGCCGCCCCTGCTGCTGACTTCGACCAAGGCGGCGGAAATCATCAAGCACGCGTCGAATGCATTTCTGGCCACGAAGATTTCCTTTATCAACGTGGTGGCCAACATCTGCGAGGCCGCGGGGGCCGATGTGGAAGAAGTGGCGCGCGGCATGGGTATGGACAGCCGCATCGGGCCTAAGTTCCTGCGGGCAGGCGTCGGCTACGGTGGATCGTGTTTTCCCAAGGATGTGGCAGCCTTTCGGTATGTCGCGGAACAGATGGGCGTGGACTTCGGGCTGCTGAAGGAAGTGGAGAAAATCAACGAGGAACAAAAGCGGCGATTTTTCCAGAAGGTTCGCTCGGCGCTGTGGACCTTCCGGGGCAAGAAGATCGGGGTGCTGGGGCTGGCCTTCAAAGGCGGCACGGACGACATCCGCGAGTCGCCGGCGCTCGATATCGTGCGCCAGATGCTGCACGAAGGATCGATTGTGACGGCCTACGATCCGGCCGCCGCGGAACGGGCCAAAGAGGTGCTGGCGCCGGGAACGCATATGCGCTATGTTGACAATCCTTACGCCGCGGCGCAGGATGCGGATGCGCTGGTGATCCTGAACGAATGGCAGGAATTCGCCGAGCTGGATCTGCAGCGCCTGCATTACACGCTTCGCTATCCGATCGTCATCGACGGGCGCAACCTGTACGATCCGGCGGTTATGATGAAACACGGATTCACTTACCTCAGCGTGGGTCGTCCGGGATTGTCGCACACACGGGATGCAGCGGTGGGTCAGAGGCTGCCATAAGAGCGAGCCGCGCCGCAAACTTTTTCTTGTAATTCCCTTCTGTCTTGCGGCGCGCGGCTGGTCTTTTCCGTCTGGTGGAGAAGCAAAACCCAGGCAACGGCGGCAGGCCGACTGACCGGAAATGGCTGCGTGAACCCATCGTCACTGCAATTCGACCCGGCAAGCGTGAAGCGGGTGCTGATCTATCGCCTGGGAAGCCTCGGCGATACGGTCGTGGCGCTGCCGGCGCTGCATTTGATTGAACGGGCTTTCCCGGCGGCGCAGCGCGTGATGCTGACCAACGTGCCGGTTCAAACAAAGGCGCCTGCCGTAAGGATTGTTCTTGAAGGTTCGGGGCTGGTCGATGGATATATCAGCTATCCGATGGGAACGCGCAGTGTTGCCCAGCTGGCAGGAGTCTGGCGAGAGGTTCGGCGCCTTCGCCCGGAAGTGCTGATCTATCTCACGGCGCCACGAGGAGAGCAAACCGTAAGACGGGATGCGCAGTTCTTCCGGTTCTGCGGAGTTCGCCACATCGTGGGCCTTCCGGTGGGAGATCTGGAGGAGTGCGGCTTCCTGCCGGAGAAGGACCTTTGGGAACCGGAAGCGGAGCGACTGTTACGCTGCATGCGACCGCTGGGCGAGGTGGATACCGACGACCTGCGCTGGTGGGATCTGCGCCTGACGGAGGCGGAAAAGCGAAAGGCATCGGAGGCCCTGACTGCAGTTGCCGACCGGCCGATGGTAGCCTGCGGGCCGGGGACGAAGATGCAGGCCAAGGACTGGGGGCGGGAGAACTGGCGGACACTGCTGGCCAGGCTCAGTGGAGAATTTCCCGGTCACGCCCTGGTGATGGCCGGGGGCGAAGAGGATGCGACCGTCAGCGAATACGCGGCGGCGGGTTGGCGCGGCCCGATGGTGAATCTGTGCGGGACGCTCACGCCGCGCGAGACCGCCGCTGTGCTGCGCAATGCGGAATTGTTTCTGGGCCCGGACAGCGGCCTGATGCATCTGGCCGCGATCGGGGGAGTGCCGTGCGCGATTGCGTTTGCGGCGAGGGATTTCAGGGGGAAATGGTATCCAGCAGGAACCGGACACAGCATCGTCTACCACGCCGTGGAGTGCGCGCATTGCAGGCTGGAGACCTGCGTGGTGAACCGGCAGAAGTGCCTGACTTCCATCAGCGGAGATGAAATGTTCGCGGCAGCGATGGTAGCGTGGAACCAGGGACGCGGCGCACGGGTTTCGCAGCGCACCTGAAGGGCGGCCAGTATGTATATCGTGACGGGCGGTGCGGGGTTCATCGGGAGCAATCTGGTTCACGAACTGAATCGGCATGGAATTGCCGACATTCTGATCGTCGACAACCTGGCCGACTCGCGCAAACTCGTGAACCTCCACGGCGCCCGGTTTGTCGACTACATGGACAAGCGGGAATTTCGCCGGGCACTGGCTGCCCGGGCGCTGGGGATTCCGCGGGTGGAAGCCATCTTTCACCAGGGCGCCTGTTCCAACACACTGCTGGATGACGGCGTGTACATGATGGACAACAACTTCACCTGCTCGAAAGAGATTCTCGGCTATGCCATCGAGCAGGGAGTGCCCATGGTCTACGCATCTACGGCCGCGGTGTATGGGTTGAGCGGTCCCGGCCACTTCACGCCTACCCTGGAGAATGAACGACCGCTGAACATCTACGGCTTTTCCAAGCTGGCATTCGATCACCACGTTCGCCAGCGAATCGCCGAAGGATCGTTGCCGGGCACAGTCGTGGGGCTGCGCTACTTCAACGTCTACGGGCCGCGGGAAGCCCATAAGGGACGCATGGCTTCTGTCATCCATCACTTTTCGAAACAGATCGTCGATACAGGAAAGGTGGAACTGTTCGAGGGCTCGGGCGGATATGGCAACGGAGAGCAGCGCCGCGATTTCGTTTTTGTCCGCGATCTTGCGCAGTTAAATCTCTACTACGCGCAGGCCGGACCGTGGGCGCCGAAGTTGGGGGAAAACAAGAAAACCTGGCAGGCGGTGGTGAATGCCGGATCCGGCCGATCGCGCAGCTTCAACGAAGTGGCACGGGCCCTGATCGAGGTGCATGGGAAGGCCAGGATCGAATACGTTCCGTTTCCCTCCGATTTGAGCGCTCGCTATCAGCACTTCACCGAAGCCGACTTGACGGGGCTGCGCGCAACGGGATGCGATCTTTCGATGACTCCTCTGGAAGAGGGCGTGCGGGAGACCTTTGAGCAGACCGAGCCGATGCTGGTCTGAAATTCAGAACAGATTCTCTTCGACGGCCTGGAACAGCGAACCGGACACAGCGTCAGCAACCGCGGCGGCCTTGTCTGCACCGGCTTTGCGGGTTTCCGGATCGCCCTGAATGAAAATCGAATGCATCCCAAGCCGGCTGGCTGCTTCGACGTCGGAAAGTGAATCTCCGATCATCACGCTCGTGGCCGGTGAAGCCTCTGTGAAATCGCGGAAAGCCTGCAGGAACAGACCGGGACCTGGCTTCCGGCAGTCGCACTGCTCCTTGTCGTGCGGACAATAGTAGAAGGCGTCGATCTTGGCGCCGTGGGCGCCGAGGTGCTCCTGCAGTCGCGCGTGGAGAGCTTCGACGTCAGCGGCGGTGTAGTAGCCAAGTGCGATACCGCGCTGGTTGCTGACAACGATGACCCGCCGGCCGGAACGATTCAGTGTGGCGATGGCCGACTCTGCGCCCGGAAGAAAATGAAAATCGTCCCATTGGCTGACGTAGGCGCCTTCGGGAGGCTTGCGGTTGATGACACCGTCGCGATCGAGGAAGACGGTTCGGATACCGGAAGAGGAAAAGGTCACAGGCTCAACGCTGTCCTCGGAAGATCGGGAGGGGTCAGTGGCTAGTATGATAGCGAAGAAATCCGTACCCCGGACGCAGATTGCTCCGGTGGGCGGATGGGAAGGCAGTGCCGGGAAGCATGATTCAGGATCTCCACCGCGTTGTGCAGCTGATCGAAGGGGAATGGCGGAGCACCCGCGTGCTGGTGGTGGGCGATCTGATGCTGGACCGGTACATCTGGGGAGACGTGGAACGAATCTCCCCGGAAGCGCCGGTGCCGGTGGTGCGCTGCGGGCATCGCACGGAGCGGCCAGGCGGGGCCGCGAACGTCGCCATGAATCTTGTCGGACTCGGGGCCAGGGCGATGCTCTTCGGATTTTGCGGGGACGATGCAGACGCTCTCGCGCTGGAAAAGAGCCTGCGTGAGGCTGGGGTCGAGGTCGCACTGACGGCGGTCAGCAGCCACCCCACTACCAGCAAGCTCAGGATCCTGAGCGGGAAGCAGCAGATGCTGCGCCTCGACACAGAGCAGACGGATGGATACCCGGCGGATGCTTACGCAGCGCTGATCGGGAAGGTCGTCGTCGCGCTGGAGACGGCCCAGGCGGTGGTGCTCTCCGATTACGCCAAGGGAGTGCTGACCGAAGAGGTGTGCCAGCAGGTGATCCGAGCGGCAAGCCGGCGAGGCATTCCGGTTCTGGTGGACCCGAAGCAGCGCGATCTTACGCGGTATCGGGGAGCAACGGCGATCTGCCCGAATCTCACCGAGCTGGCGATTGCAGTTGGCGTTGCACCGCAGAACCTGGACGCGCTGCTGGCGGCCGGACAGGCTCTGGTTCCACAGCTGGGCTTGGAGTGCCTGGTGGCGACGATGAGCGAAAAGGGGATTGCGGTTCTCCGCGAGCAGTCCAGATATGTCGCTCCGGCAGCGGCGCGACAGGTATTCGATGTTTCAGGCGCGGGCGATACGGTCATTGCCACGCTGGCTCTGGCGGCAGCAAGCCGGCTGGAGATGGAGACCGCTGCGCAGCTGGCCAACGTGACCGCGGGTATCGTTGTCGGCAAAGTTGGGACGGTGCCTGTCGAGCGCGGCGAGTTGCTGAGCAGCCTGATGCCAGAGATCGAATTGCACGCTCAGGAAAAGGTCCTCAACCCGGAACAGCTCAGGATGCGTGCAGCAGCGTGGCGTTCGGCGGGAGAAAGCGTGGTGTTCACGAATGGGTGCTTTGACCTGCTGCATATCGGGCACATCACGCTTCTGGAAGAGGCGCGGCGCGAGGGCGGCCGGCTGGTGGTGGGCATCAACAGCGACGCATCGGTGCGTGGGCTGAAAGGGCCGACGCGCCCGATCGTGGGAGAACGGGAGCGAGGCCGGATTCTGGCGGCGCTGGCGGCGGTCGATGCCGTGATCGTCTTCGACGAGCCGACACCGCTGCAGCTGATCGAGGCCCTGCGACCCGACGTGCTGGTGAAGGGCGGCGACTATCGCGAAGAGACGGTCGTTGGGGCTGAACAGGTGCGCTCCTGGGGTGGCCGCGTCAGGATTGTGCCGACCGTCGAGGGTTTCAGCACTACGAAGCTGATTGCGAGGGCGGTCTCTGAACCGGGCGACGCGGTTCCGGCGGAAACCGAGGCACAGCCTCGCTAAGCAGCGTCACCCGGCAGCGTGCGCGGAGACGCCCTCGCGCTGGAACATCTGGCGAATGCCGCGCAGAGCCTGACGGGTGCGCTCTTCATTTTCGATCAAAGCGAAGCGGACGTGACCGTCTCCATACTCGCCGAAGCCGATGCCGGGGCTGACGGCAACTTTGGCCTCATTGAGCAGACGGGTGGAAAACTCCAGCGAGCCGATGTGACGCCAGGGTTCGGGAATGGGCGCCCAGACGAACATCGTTGCTTTCGGCGAGGCGATCTCCCAGCCGGCTTTGTTGAGGCCGTCGACCAGGCAGTCGCGGCGACGACAATAAATGTCACGAATCTCGGCAACGCATTCCTGCGGTCCTTCGAGGGCGAGAATGGCGGCGACCTGAATGGGCGTGAAGGTGCCGTAATCGTAGTAGCTCTTGAGACGCGCGAGGGCAGAAACCAGCTCCGGATTGCCGACCATGAATCCGACGCGCCATCCCGGCATGTTGTAGCTCTTGGAAAGCGTGAAAAACTCGACCGCCACCTCCTTTGCGCCGGGGACTTCGAGCACCGAAGGCGCACGGTAGCCGTCGAAGACAATGTCGGCGTAGGCGAGGTCATGAACCAGCCATATCTGGTGCTGGCGGCAAAGCGCGACGACACGTTCGAAGAAGTGCAGGTCCACGCATTGGGTGGTGGGGTTGGCGGGAAAATTGAGGATCAGCATCTTCGGGCGCGGATACATGAGCGGGATGGCCTGCTCCAGTTCGGCCAGAAAGGCATTGGCATCATGAATGGCGACGCTGCGGATGTTCGCGCCTGCAATCACCGGACCGTAGATGTGAATGGGATAGCTGGGATTGGGAACCATGACCACGTCGCCCTGGTCGAGGGTGGCGAGGCAGAGGTGCGCGATGCCTTCCTTGGAGCCGATGGTGACGATGGCTTCGGTATCAGGATCGAGGCTGACGCCGTAGCGGGTGTCGTACCACTTTGTAATGGCGCGGCGCAGCCGGGGAACACCTTTGGAGAGCGAATAGCGGTGGGTCTCCGGCCGGCGGGCGGCTTCGATCATCTTGTCGACGATGTGCTGCGGGGTGGCGCCGTCGGGATTGCCCATGCCGAAGTCGATAATGTCTTCACCCCGGCGTCGCGCGGCGGCCTTGAGTTCGCCGGTAATGTTGAAGACATAAGCGGGAAGGCGGCGGATGCGGGGGAATTCGTGCATGGGTTCCTCGTGTGTTTCCAGTGGCTCAGGGGCGGTACAACCGCCCTGGCGTGGTCGCGGAGCTTGCGGGAGCGCGGAATCTTGTTCTCATATTAATGAACGGACGCGATTCGAAGAGGCCCGTGGCGCAGATTCGAATCACTTTCGTCATGGGCGGGGCCCGGTCGTGCGGGAAACCTCAGGGGGCCAAACGTTCCGGGGCCTCATGCGCGATCGATCCCGCCAGGTCTCGAAACCCCTCGGGGCGCAATGAAACGGCGCAATGAAACCTTTGTAACGTGATGTTCAAAGTGGGAAAAACGGCCCATCGGTTCAGAAAGGAGAACAATTCGGTTCGACACAGTGTCTGTGACGATTTTAAGATCGAGGCAACAGGCATAGCAGGATGGTCGCGAGCCTGGCCCTGGATTCACGCGACCTCCGCATGCGCGAGCTGAGGGCGATGCAAAGGCAGGCGAATTCATGTATGGTTTTTATATCGAGAGTCTTTATTTCTTCCACGGGGTTTGCTGCAGGGAGACTGGATTCCGCCGGATCCGGAAACCAAAAGATAGCCGCAACGTTGATTTGCAGGAAGCAACGTAAACCTCCATTTCGCATCAGAGCTTCGAGACCATCGTATTTTCGGTAGGCATCCTTCCAGGTTGCCAGAATAGAGACTTGCTCAGCCTGCCGGAGCGCGCTCCGGCCAGGGATCGAAAGAACATGGCTACATCTGAATACCTGAGGAACGGCGAAGCGGCCAAAAGGCCCCAGGCACCGGTACTGCAGCTCCCCGCAACCTCGCGTCATGGGCTGATTGGCTCTGCGACGGTGGCGTCGATGGTGATGATGGCCACCGATGCGGTCATCATTGTGCTGGCGTTTGGGCTGGCGCTGGCGCTCCGGGTGGTCGTGGTAGCGAAGATCGGCACTGCGGTTGGCGCCGGGGTGGTGCATTACTGGCCGGCGCCGATTGACTCCTTTTTTCTGGGCTGGTTCATGCTGGCCTACATCCTTGTGGCGCGGCGCTACGGCTTGTATGCCACGGTGCCCAGCAATACCGGAACCCATGAGCTGCGCCTCGTGATTCAGGGCTGCCTGAACGCGGGCCTGTTGCTGTGCGGCGCGCTGTACATGTTCCACGCCGAAGGAATTTCGCGGATCCTGGTGACGTTGCTGGTGGGTACAGCAACGGCCACCCTTTGCGTGCGCAGGACCCTGTGGCGCTTTTCGCGCCACCGTCAATTCGAACAGGGAATCGAACTCCGCAACGTTGTCGTTCTCGGAACGAATCAGCTGAGTTATGCGCTGAGCCGCCAAATCCGCGATCACCGCCGTTTAGGCTATCGTTTCGTGGGGTTTGTCTCGGCGCCCGGATCGCCGGTGAGCGCCGAGATCGCGCCCGATCAGATTCTGGGGGGCGTGGACAAAATCCGCCAGGTGGCCCGTCAGCACTTCGTGGATGAGCTGGTGATCGCCGAATTCTATCCGACCGAAAGCGCCATCCGTCTGGTGCAGGACGCGCGCGAGCTGGACATCGATGTGCGCGCGATTTCCGGATACTACGGCGAGCTGACCACCAACGCTCCGGTCGAGTATCTGGGAATCTTTCCCGTGGCGCCCCTGCACCGCCGCGAGCCGCGCATCATCGGACTCTTCTGCAAACGTCTGGTGGACATCGCGCTGTCGTTTCTGGCGCTGGTGGTTACCGCACCGCTGATGCTGATGGTGGCGATTGCCGTGAAAATGGACAGCGAAGGACCGGTCCTTTACGTTTCCGACCGCATCGGCAAGCGGGGAAGGGTTTTCCCGTGCCTGAAGTTCCGCACCATGGTCAACGAAGCGGAAAAGATGAAGAAGGACCTGACGGCGCTGAACGAGCGCGACGGCATCCTGTTCAAACTATCCAACGATCCACGCGTGACGCGGCTGGGCAAATTCCTGCGCAAGTACAGCCTCGACGAACTGCCGCAGTTCATCAACGTGCTGCGCGGCGAAATGAGCATCGTTGGACCGCGGCCTCCCATCGCCTCCGAAGTGGAAAAGTACGAGCTGGAGCATTTCCGGCGCCTCGAAGTGCTGCCCGGCCTCACCGGCCTCTGGCAGGTGCAGGCGCGGCACGATCCTTCCTTCGCCAAATACATCGCGCTGGATACGGCCTACGTGGAAAACTGGAGCTTCTGGCTCGATCTGCGGATTCTGGTGCAGACGGCCAACGTGGTGGTCCGCGGAACCGGCGCTTAAAAACGGGCCAAAAATCCTCCCCAGCGGACGCATCCCAGCGGTCTTGCGATAATTTCCAATCTGCGTGAGACTGAATCGCACGTTGATTCGTCACTGATACGGTTACGTCCGGCCGTTTCCCACGACCAATCGACACAACTTTTGGAGGTCACGGTGAGCCAGTTCCAGCGCACGTTCTGCGCCCTTGTGTTGGGCGCTTTTTCCCTTGCCTGTACAGTGCAGTCGGTTCGCGCGCAGGAGCAGCAGCGGCCGCAGCGCCCCGATGAGGCGCGCACCGGCGATGCCGCCAAGCCCGAACCAGCCACTCCCCCCATTCCACCTGAGAAAAGTTCGGTCACCCACCACGATCTGACCCTTGACGGCAAAGACCTGCACTACACGGCGACGGCCGGAACGCTGCTGATCCGCGACGGCGAAGACGACCATCCCTACGGCAGCATCTTTTATGTGGCCTACACGCTCGATGGCGCCGAAGCGAATACGCGGCCCCTCACGTTTCTCTACAACGGCGGACCCGGTTCGGCGACGATCTGGCTGCACATGGGCTCGTTCGGGCCAATGCGGGTGGTCACCGACAGCCCGGCGGCCACCGGTCCGGCGCCGTACCAGCTGGTGCCCAACCAGTCCAGCCTGCTCGACAAGAGCGATCTGGTCTTTGTCGATGCTCCGCTGACCGGTTTCTCGAAGACGGTGGGCAAAGGCACGGACAAGGACTTCCGCGGCGTGGATCAGGACATCAAGGCGTTCGACAAGTTCGTGCTCCGCTACATCACGGTGAACAACCGGTGGAATTCGCCGAAATATCTTTTCGGCGAGTCGTACGGTACGCCGCGGTCCGCAGGGCTGGCGGACGCGCTGCAGGAGGACGGCGTCTCAGTCAACGGAGTGGTTCTGCTTTCGTCGATCCTGAACTTCGCCGTGGGGTCGCCAGGGCTCGACGAGAATTCCATTGGCACCCTGCCTTCCTACGCGGCCATCGCGTGGTACCACAACAAACTGCAGAACAAGCCGCCGGATGTGAAGGCGTATCTCAAGGAAGTGCGCGCCTACGCGCAGGGCGAATATGCCACGGCGCTGCGCCTGGGCGATCAGATCTCGCCGGAGCAGTTCAATGCGGTCGCGGCGAAGGTGGCGCAGTACACCGGACTGAGTGTGCAGTACGTGAAAGACGCCAATCTACGCATCAATCCATCGCGCTTCCGCAAGGAGCTGATGCGCGAGGACGGCGACATTCTGGGCCGGTATGACGCGCGCTTTGAAGGAAGCGACGTCGACAATGCCGGCGAAACCCCCGGCTACGATCCGTCCGACACCGGCATCGCGGGCGCATTTGTCGCGGCCTTCCACAACTACCTGGCGAACGACCTGAAGTGGGAGACGACCGATACGTATCACGTGTCATCGGCGTCGGAAGTGCCGTGGGATATGACCCACCGCATGCCGGGCGCTCGTTTCTTCGGCGGCGGCGGCGGACGGGGCGGAGCGCCCTACCTGGCCGGCGACCTGGCGGATGCGATGCGCAAGGACCCGAAGTTGAAAGTCTTTTCGGCGAACGGCTATTTCGACCTGGCCACGCCGTTCTTCATCACCGAGTACGACCTGAGCCACATGATGCTGACCCCGGCGCTGGCGAAGAACGTGGAGTTCGGCTACTATCCTGCGGGCCACATGGTGTACCTGAACGTGGAGGCGCTGAAGGAGTTCAAGCACGATCTGGCTGGGTTCTACGACCAGACGGATCACCACTGAGAGGCGGCCTGTAGCCGGTAGCCTGGAGCCTGGGGCCGGTACTTAAGTGCGGTGGGGAGGCGCCCTCCCCCCCTCCTGGGTGGGACTGTGGCAAGTGCCTGAGCCATCGAGGTTTGCCAGAGGGCCCTTTTGGACTGCGGCAAGCTGCTGAAAAGGAGCGACTTTGCCTGGGGGTTTTGGCAGGTTCCCCGAGGATGACCCAGGTAAGGGGTGGGTTTGCGGCATCGGCTCTCTCCTCTCAGAAACGGAAAAGGCCGCGCTCCGGGCGCGGCCTTTTTTGTTTCTTATCCCCTATTATCAGAATACCAAGTCTGGATAGAAAAGACGCCAAAATACTTTGAGGGCATTGTGGTGGAAGTGGTGTGGAATGAGGGACAACACTTTAGTACCGTACGGGAAAGGCTTGACAGGTTTTCCACATTTACGGGCTTTATCGCGCAAGGCCAGGATGGCGTATGAACCGGCCTGAGCGGCGGGGGTCGGTCGCGCCAACTTTCCCGCGATAGCGAGCATGTGAAGCGACGCCGGATTTCGGCGCTGGGACTCGTGTCCTCGACAGTTTTGGGACTGCCAGAGATGAGAGGCAGGCGCTGGGAGGTGTGCCGGAAGGGTGTGCGTACTCAATTGCGTTTCAATATGTTTCGGTCCAGACTCAACACGAAAGTGCAGACCAACGGAGGAACCATGGACGCCCAAGCATCTCAGGGTGGCACGCCCCACAATCAGACGAATCCCCCGCTGGCCGCTGGACCCACGTCCGGCCAAGATGGTTCAGCGCCAAAGTGCAGTGCACCTCCGATCCAGATCACAGTCGGAACGACCCAAGATCAGCCTCGCTCTACTAACGGAGCGCGCGTCCTGACCCAACTGCTCACGCCATCGTTTATCTGGACTCTGATCCTTATCGTCGTGTTAATAGCCTGGAGAAAGGAAATCCTTCGCTTATTGCACGCTGTGATCAAGAGGATCGAGAGCGGAGACAAGGTTGGCTTCGGAAGCGTTCTGACGTTGGAAAGGCCCGAAGGCGAGTTCCCTCATTACCGGGTGATTGAAGGAGAGGATGAGGAATGGAGCATAGATGGACTTGACAAGGAAGAATAATGGTGTATATTGGGCCTACAGTATTGGTCGGTCTGGGTGCCCGCAAGTCGTTTGAAAAGGAGGCCTCATGCACGACGGGTCGGAATGGGAGGGAGTTCCTGACAGATTCCGCAACGAGCAATGGATCTTACTTGATGAACACAGCGAAATCGTCGAGATCAGCGTCCAGGGGGTGGGGACTAGCGCTTCGACAGACGGAGAATACGTGGATTCCGTGGAAGAGGCATCAGTCGCTATCGCCTGTGAGGAGCAGCCTTTCTTGTGGTTCAGGGACCTCATGGATATTGAGACGCTATGCTTGCCGAGCCGATTCGAAATTCGGACTTTTAGGATGGGACCAGAATTCGATGAAGAATTCGATCAGGATACGTTGTGGGGCGAATAGAGAATGGTGGCTCGGGCCACCAAGTCAAGCCGGGAGCGGCTTCTGTGCCCCGTTTTGTGTGGCGGCAATACCCACGACGACCAAGGCCCAATGAGTGCGCCGCCCAATATTTTTTAAGGAGAGAATCCAAATGAATAAGCAAGATGATCCAAACCGCATCAGGGTTCAGATCGACTTTGCCCCCGCAGCATTTCACGAGCTACTGGAACTTCAAGACCGCACGGGTGCTCCCAGCCGAGGCGAGACGGTGAAATATGCTCTCAGATCGCTACAATGGCTTGCCAACCAAGTTGGAGAGGATGGAACCCTGATGCTGTTGAAAGATGGGCAGAGGGAGCGTGTTGTTTTTCCATACTTGCAACGATCCGATGTGATCATCCCTGCTCCCAGGACAAGCGAACAGGTTGAGCGTGAGCAGCCGTCTGGCCAAACGCGAAGTGCGGCTGCCGCGACCCGTTGGAGTCGAGCCGAGAGTTAGTTGTCAGGGTCGGTACGACGCGACTGCTCTTTTCGAAACCTCAGCTGCCGTTAAGCATAGCAGCTGAGGTTCAAGCCCCTCACGCTTCCCGCACAAGGTCGAGTTCTTGGTCGTCAGCCGTCGAGCGTCGGCTTGGCAGCTCTCCCATGGGAAATGGGCACCTCCCAGCTTTATCCTATTTGATGGGGAGCTCATACCATTTAGGCGGTACGGTAACGCTTAAGGAGCGTGCCTTGAGCCTCAGAAATTTCCTTATGAACTCCAAAGTCTTGGGGTTTTGCAAGAGGTGCTCGGCAGCGTTATTGGCGTACGGGTTGTTGATGATTAGCCCTAGCGTCGCGTTGAGGTACTCGAACATCAGCTTTCGGGAGTTCCCCGCAAGCGAGCCTTCGAGATAGATCGCGCACGCAATCTCTATGAGGTTTAGCAGCTCCGCAAGTTCGTACTGGTTTGGATTGTCGAGAAACCTCACCCAGGACTCTCGGAATCCCTCGCTGAGCGCGACTGCAGTTGCTCCTGACGTCGTTTTGTTGGCGCGAATGATTGCGTAATAGGCAATAAGCAGGGCCGCGATGGACACCGCGAGGCTGGCTCCGGCGAGCAGATCGGATGTAGACACGGAGCTATTTCTCGGCCGGAGGCCCTGCGGTACCCGTGCTTGGGGATATGGCGCTCAGGGAGTCGGTCGGGGTTTGGTTGGACGTGGTCGGCTGCGGATCCGGAATCGCTATTACTAACTTCCTCTCGATGTGCGCTGTCGTGAGAGCCCTTATGACGTCCATTCGATCCTGAATGTGCGCCACGGTCTGGCTGTCGGTGGCGAGTTTTGTGGGTGCGGGCTTCTTGTTTTCTGGGGGCAATTCACACCTCGCGAAATACCGCTGAGGGGGCTCGAACCCCCACGAGCTTTCGCTCAGCGGATTCCTCAGGGTCCTTGGAGGGCCCTCAGGTAATCCGCCACGTCTGCCAGTTCCGTCACAGCGGTTCCTTTATTTTGCGCTGTCGCCCCGGGTTTGGGGATTGGGTTGCCGCTACTGCTTCGGGGTTTGTTCAACGACGGCGTCGGGGAAGAGGTTCTTCAGCGGGGCGTCCTGTTGCTGGCGGAGTTCGGGGTGCGGTAAGGGTTTGCGCGGGAGCATTTGGTCGCGCATGGCTGCGTTGTAGACGAAGATTGCCTCTACTGTTGCGGCTTGTTTCAGGTCGCCGGGTTGGAGGTGCTCGTAGACG
>JBAVUB010000203.1:0-8402 GCA_049696575.1 Acidobacteriaceae bacterium
GCGGCGAGTGGATCGCCTTTCTCGATGATGATGACGAGTGGCTCCCCGAGAAAATCGCCCGCCAAATGCGCGCCGCCCACGCCATGCCGGACTGGTTTCCGGTCGTCTCCTGCCGCCTGATCGCCCAGTCGCCCACAACCAGCCGCGTTCTTCCTCTTCGACCCTACGAGCAACCCCAGCCCGTCGCCGATTTCCTCTTTTGCCGCACCAGCCTCCGCGATCCCGGAGGCGTCATGCAGTGTTCCACGCTGCTCGCCCCGCGCGAGCTCCTGGTCGCTGTCCCCTTCCAGTCCGGGCTTGCCATGCATCAGGACTGGGACTGGCTCATCCGCGTCGCTGCGCACAAAGGCGTCGGCGTCGCCATGGTCCGCCAACCCCTCTGCATCTGGCGTACGGAAGACGCCCGCGCCACCGTAGGCCGCCGCCCTGACTGGAACTTCTCCCTGTCCTGGATCCGGCAGATTCGTTCCGTCATTTCGCCCCGCGCCTACTCGTGGTTCATCGCCATTCAGTGCGTCTGGCGCGCGCGCGCCAGCCACGCCGGCCTGCGCGCCCGATTCGCCCTGCTTCGCGCCTTCTTCTTCGAAGGCGACCCCGAGTTTCGCTCCTTGCTCAGCTTTCTGATCTTCGCCCTCGTCCCCGCTCCCCTGCGCCGATCGATGCGCAGGGGCCTCTGGAAAACCCGCGACGGCGCTTCAGGACTCCGCCTGGTTTCCGTGCGCGATCCCGCCCTCCCCATCCTGCGCAAGTCCTCTCTGTGATCCCGGAGCCGACCGTGACCGCCAGCGACTACACCACCGCCTATCTCGCCGAAGTTCGCGAGGTCGCCTCCCAGCTTGACCCGGCCGTCATCGATCGCATGATCGACCTGCTGCTCGAGATACGAGCACAGGACGGCCGGGTCTTCTTTCTCGGCGTGGGTGGCGGCGCAGGTCATGCCGGGCACGCAGTCAACGACTTCCGCAAGATCGCCGGCATCGAGTGCTATGCCCCCACCGACAACGTCTCCGAGCTGACCGCGCGCATTAACGACGACGGATGGGAATCCTGCTATGCCAACTGGCTGCGCGGCAGCCGTCTCAGCGCGCGCGACGGCATCTTCGTCTTCTCCGTCGGCGGCGGAAATCCGGAGCGCCGCATCAGCATGAATCTGGTGGCCAGCCTCTCCCTCGCGCGTCAGGTGGGCGCCCGCATTCTGGGCGTCGTCGGCCGCGACGGCGGTTACACCGCGCAGGTTGCCGATGCCTGCCTCATCATTCCCACCGTCTCCCCCGCAACCGTAACCCCGCACACGGAGGAGTTCCAGGCCGTCATCTGGCACCTCCTCGTCTCTCATCCGCGACTGCGCACCCACGAGATGAAATGGGAATCGGCAACTTAATCCGCCCGGTCGTCCGGCCCGCGGTTTTTCTTGACCGCGACGGCGTCCTCAATCCCACCGTCCTCAATCCCGCCACCGGTCGGATGGAATCACCACTGACGCCGCGGGACCTCCGCCTCTGCGATGGAGCAATTCCGGCGCTCCTGCAACTCCAGACTGCCGGCTATCCCCTCATTCTTGTCTCGAACCAGCCCAACTACGCCCTGGGCAAGTCGAGCTACCACACCCTCCGCTCCATCCAGCACAAACTGGAGAAGCAGCTCGCTTCGGCAAACGTTCACTTTACTCGCTTCTGTTATTGCCTCCATCACCCCAAAGGACTCACCCCCGGCTATTCCGGAAAGTGCGAATGCCGCAAGCCTTCCCCCGGATTTCTGCTCCGCGCGCGCGATGACTTCGCCATCACCCTGTCCCGGTCCTGGATGATCGGCGACCAGCCCACTGACACGCAGTGCGGTCACGCCGCCGGTGTTCGCACCATCCGCATTGCGCCGCCCGAATCACGCCTGGGACCCGCCCTCCAGGTTTCCGACCCCTGCGCCGACTACCTCGCGAGCAATCTCCCCGAGGCCGCCGAGATCATCCTCAGCCGCGCGGTTCATTGATCCGCCGCGGTTCCCTGCCGCCGCAACCACGCAGCTCGTGTCGATCTCGTACGCCGCCATGCGCGCATCGCGGTGAAACATCTCCACCGTCTCCAGCGAATACGCTGCCAGGTCCTTCCCCACCAGCTCCACCTTGCGCAATAGCTCCGGCGGCACGGTGATAATGTCGCACCCCGCCTCCTCCGCCTGAAAAACATTCAGCAATTCCCGTGGGCTGGCCCACAATAGCCGTGCTCGCGGTCGCCAGCGCAAAATCCGTTTCGCCTCCGCCATCATCGGTACCGGATCGATCCCCGTGTCCGCGATGCGCCCCGCGAAGACCGACACAATGGCCCACGTCTCCGGCCTCAGTGCCTCCGCGACCCAGTCCACCTGCTCCAGCGTCAGGATCGCCGTCACGTTGAGGGCGACGCCCGCCTCGGCCAGCCTGCGAATCAGCGGACCCATGAACACGCCGGCTCGATTCGTTACCGGAATCTTCACGTTGACATTCGCGCCCCACGTCGCGATGGTCAGCGCCTGCATCTCCATCTCCGCTTCGTCGTCGGCGAACACTTCGAGGGAAATGGGCAGGTCCGGCACCGCTCGCAGCAGCGCCCGCGCAAAGGCCTCATAGTCCAGCACACCCGCCTTGCGCATCAAGGTCGGATTGGTGGTGAATCCCCGAATCCACGGCTTCTCGTACATCTCCAGGATTCCCGCCAGATCCGCACCGTCGCTGAACAAACTGATCCGCAGTTCTTCAATCCTCTTCATGGATCACTCCTGCAGCTGGGAAGTTCCCGCCCTTCGCTGAGTCGCGGCGCCGGATCGATCGCCACAGGCGATCGACCTTTCCGCGCGCCCATTGCCGCATCACCAGCAGGACAAACCGTGTGTTCCCGATCAGGTACCTTCGCCACAAGCGCCGCGGCTCCATCAGCAAACGAAAAAACCATTCCAGCGCGATCTCCTGCATCCATTTGGGCGCCCGCCGGCGCAAACCCGCCTGCGTGTCCAGAGCCGCGCCCACCGCCAGAATCGCTCCCACATTCAGCTGCGAGCGATTCTCCTGCATCCAGATTTCCTGCTTCGGCGCCCCGAAGGCTACGCACAGCAAATCCGGGGCTGCATCGGCAATGGTTTTCAGCATCCGCGCCAGTTCCACCTCGTCCTTCTCAAAACCGCGCGGCGGGCAATACATTCCGCAAATTTCCAGCCCGGGATGCCGTTTCCGCAGATTGTGCGCCGCCATCACCGCCGCGCCCGGCAAGCCCCCCAGAAGAAACACGCGGAACCCATAGTGCGCCGCCTCCCCACACATCCTCTCCATCAGGTCGCCGCCCGTCACGCGCTCCGGAATCGGAACGTCCAGCACCCGCGACGCCATCACAATCGACGCTCCATCGGGAACGGCGAGGTCCGCATCGAGCATCGCCTCCGCGAATCGGCTGTCGCTCCCCGCCAGCGTCACCAGATGGGCATTCGGCCCTACTACCGTCAGCGGAGGCAGTTCTCCCCGATGCAGCAGCGCTTCCACCATGAGAACCGCGGCATAATCCATTGAAATCCGGTCAACCGGAATTTTCCCCAGCACGAATCGTGGCGGCAGGGGCAGCCGCGCAGGTGAGGCGATCTCCTCGTCAGCACTCGCTGTCATCGTTTCTTCCATCAGGTCCACAACACGTCCTTTCTTTCCCAAAACCGGCGCGGCGCCACGCCATTGGCGATCGCCGCGTGCCGGAATTCATCCCGCACCCGCCGCACAACGTAGCCCGGCGATGCCCGGATGGCCTTGGCCAACGCAGCTAAACCGCGCAGGCGCCGCCTGTGCGCCAAATGCATGTTCAGGCGCCGCAGTGAATCTTTGGCTCTGACTGCCGAAGGCTCAAGAAAGCCCAGCAACAAATTGCCAACTTCCGCCACCGGGCGCGGGGTCAATCCCCACAGTTCCGAGAGCAGCAGATACTGCACATACAGCCCGGCGAGTTCCTGCTTCCCCGTGTCTTCCGCGCTCAGGCTCGCCGCGTGCTGGCGAAAGCCCACCAGCGCCTCCGGGATGCATCCAATCTCGTACCTTCGCGCTATTCGCCACCACAAGTCCGCGTCCTCAGCGCGGATACCCTCCCTGTATCCTCCCGCGGCGCGCACTTTCTCTACCTGTAAAGCCACGGCGGAATGGCAGAAAGACAGCAGATATCCCCGCTCCACTATCGATCGCAGTTCCTCCGGCGTTCCCCGCGAACAGCGAAACCGTCCCGCGCAGCGTTCGCGCGGATGATAGTCGGCCAGCGAATAAATCAGCCCCGCATCGGGATGCGCCTGAATCATCGCCTGCAGCCTCTCGATTCGGCTCGGATACGAGACGTCGTCCGCATCCATGCGCGCCATCCACGGAGTGCGCGTTTCTTTCAGCAGCCGGTTCAGCGCCGCCGTCAGGCCCGCACGCGGCTGCTCCACCACCCGCAGCCTCGGATCCTGCACAGTCCGCAGGTATTCCGTGCTTCCATCCGTCGAATAATCCGCAATCACCAAAATCTCGAAATCCTTCGCCGTCTGCCGCAGCAAGCTTTCCATGGCTTCCGGAAGCCATGGCATTGCGTTCCATACCGGCATGCCCACCGTGATCCCGGATTCTGTTGTCGTCATACCTGGCCCATGCCGGCACCCGCGGGGAGGCTTTGCATCGCCACCGCCGGCATCGATTTCTTCTGAGTATCCTGGCACTTATATCGCGCCGTCCGGGTGCCGGCAGCCTGATTCTCGTAACCTCGCTATCACAGGTAATGACGCCGACAGGCCATAACCAGGCCATTAACCTGACTTGCGTAACTACGACCATGACGGAAAAGATTGCCTTTCCGCAGGCTATCAACGAAGCATAGAGAACACAGTTTCATTCTGGGCCACAAACCCCAGCCAGTTTCCAAATCAGATCTTGTATTACCCGCATAGTCGGGCCGAGGAATTGCCAATGCTGCTTTCGGAGGGAAGTTATTTCATCATCGGGGGCGCCGGTTTCATCGGCAGTCATTTCGCCGATGCTCTGCTGGCGTCGAAAAAAACCCGCCGCGTCACCATCTTCGACAACTTCTCCTCCGGCCGTGAGTGGCACTACGAAGCTCACATCGACGACCCCCGGCTCAACATCGTGCATGCCGATGCCAGCGACATCGGCGCGCTCACCGCCACCATGGAAGGCCACGACTGGGTCATCCACCTCGCCTCCAATCCTGACATTGCCCTCGCCGCCGAGCGTCCGGAAGTCGACTTCTACCGCGGCACCCTGCTCACCAACAACGTGGTCGAAGCCATGCGTCGCGCCGGCCTCCATCGTCTCCTCTATGCCTCCGGCAGCGGCGTCTATGGCGACGCCGGCGATCGCCCGTTGGCCGAAGACTACGCCCCCATGGTGCCCATCTCCACCTACGGAGCCAGCAAACTCGCCTGCGAATCCCTCATTGCCAGCTATTGCTCTATGTTTGGGCTCCACGCCTGCGTTTTCCGTTTTGGGAATGTCGTCGGCCCCCGCCAGACCCACGGCGTCGGCTTCGACTTCCTGCGCAGCCTTTCCGCCAAACCCAAACGCCTCCGCATCCTCGGCGACGGCCAGCAGAGCAAGCCTTATATCCACGTCACCGATGTCGTCGACGCCGCGCTCTGCGCCGCGAAGAAATCTGTTGCCCCGTTCTCCGTCTTCAACGTTGCCACCGACGATTCCGTCACCGTCACCGAAATCGCCGACCTTGCCGTCGAAACCCTCCGCCTTTCCGCCAAACCAGTCTTTGAATACACCGGAGGCCGTCGCGGCTGGCGCGGCGACGTTCCGGTCGTCCGGCTCGATTCCACGCGCATTCACTCTCTCGGCTGGTTTCCAAAACGGAACAGCCGCGATGCCGTGCGCCAATCCCTGCAGGAGCTGACCGCCGATGAACGCACACTTAGCAACTGACTTCGCCCCTTGCCCACCGGTGTTTAGCATGACCGCATTCAACGCCGGACTTTTTTCCGACCAGGATACGCGCGCAACGCGACTTCCAGAGGAATGGGGTGAATCCCGCTGGCCCCCGCGCCTGGCGCTTCTCGCTGGCGGCCTCGCCACCCGCATGCGCCCACTCACCAGCCTGATGCCCAAGTCGCTCATCCAGGTGGCCGGTGAGCCGTTCCTCGCCCATCAGCTCCGTCTCATCCACGCCGGAGGCATCCGCGAAGTCGTTCTCTGTTGCGGCTTTCTCGGCGAGCAGATCGAGGATTTCGCCGGCGATGGCAGCCAGTTCGGCCTCTCCGTCACCTACAGCCACGACGGCCCCGTTCCGCTGGGCACCGGTGGCGCGCTGCTCGCCGCGCTGCCTCTGCTGGGCCGGCGCTTTCTCGTCATGTACGGAGACAGCTGGCTCACCGAGCCCGTCGAGCCCATCTGGCGCTCGTTTATCAACTCGCACAAACCCGCGTTGATGACCGTCTTCTGCAATCACAATCGCTGGGGCGCCAGCAACGTCGAGTTTCGCAAAGGTGCCGTCGTGCGCTATGACAAACGCCGCCCCTCCCCCACCATGCACCATATCGACTACGGACTCGACGCCCTCGACTCGAGCGTTCTTGCCCACTGGACCGTCCCCGTCTTCGACCTCGGCGACGTCTGGTCCGGCCTCGCTGCCTATTCCCTGCTCGCCGGCTTCGAAACCTCCGACCGTTTCTACGAAATCGGCTCTCTGCCCGGGCTCCGCGAAACAGAAGCGGTCGTCGCCGCTTCTCCCCGCGTTCGCCGCATTCTCTCCTTCGCACGAGCCAGCGGCCCTCCCCCGCAGCGAGACACGCAGGTGGTGTGAAGTTGATCATGACTCGCACACCCCTGCGTATCTCCATTGGAGGTGGAGGCACGGATCTGCCCTCGTATTACCGCGAAAACGGCGGCGGCTTCGTCATCTCCGCCGCCATCAATAAGTACGTCTACATCACCGTCAATCGCAGCTTCCTGCCCGGCTACTTCCTCAAGTATTCCGAAACCGAACACGCCGACACCTGCGACCAGATCCGCCATCCCCTCATGCGCGAGGCCATCAGCCTGCATCACGCCCCCTCCCCACTCGAAGTCGTCAGCGTCGCGGATGTTCCCGCCGGTACCGGCCTCGGCTCCTCCGGCACTTTCCTCGTCGGCCTCCTCCACGCGCTCTACGCCTGGCAGCGCGAACCCGTCACCGCCGAAACCCTCGCCCAGGAAGCTGTCGAAATAGAAATGAACCGTCTCGGCGAGCCCGTCGGCAAGCAGGACCAGTACATCGCCGCGTACGGCGGTCTCCTCTGCCAGGAATACCAACCCGACGGCGAAGTCCGCGTCACCCCCCTGCACATGGCCGAAGAATCCCTCCGCGAGATGCGCGACTCCCTCATGCTCTTCTTCCTCGGCGAACTCCGCAGCGCCTCCTCCCTGCTCGGCGAACAGAAGCGCCTCTCCGAAGCGCGCGATCCTGCCATGCTCGACAGCCTCCACTTTGCCCGCATGCTCGGTCGCGAGATTCGCACCGTCCTCGAAGCCGGCCGCGTCGCCGAGTTCGGCCGCCTCATGCACGAGCACTGGATGCGCAAACGCGCCCGCTCCCGTTCCATGTCCACCAGCCGCGTCGACTCCCTCTACGATCTGGCACGCTCGGAAGGCGGAGCCAGCGGCGGCAAGCTGGTCGGCGCCGGAGGCAGCGGCTTCCTCCTCCTCCACACCCAGGATCGCCGCCGCCTCCGCGACACCATGCTCCGCGCCGGCCTGAGCGAAATGGACTTCAGCTTCGACTTCGACGGATCGGTGGTGCTGCTCCGCAATGCGTGACCTCATGCCCATCCCGAAGAGGCGCCCATGAACTCCACCGCCGCCCTCCTCTCGCCCCACCGCCCCCTCGATCCTCCCGTCGAGTGGACCCTCCTCGATTTCGCCGTCATCTTTGCCCGCCGCCGCGCCTGGATTCTCTCCTCGCTCGCCGTCTCTATCGGCTTAGCAATCCTCTACTGGGCCTCCTCCACTCCCCACTATCGCGCCACCGCGGTCATCGAAATCCAGAAGGAATCCCACGGAGCCTTCGGCCTCGAAACCACCACCAGCGACCGTCCGCCCAGCGCCGTCACCGACCCCTTCGACGACAACCTCACCCTCCAGACCGAAGCCGCCATCCTCCGCTCCGACGCCCTCACCCTCGAAGTAATCCGCCGCACCGGCCTCGAAAACACGCCCGACTACTTCGCGCTCCGCCCCCACGCCCTCACCGCGCTGCACAAGCTCTATTTCTGGCGCAAGCCGCTCGAGCCCCTCTCGACTCCGCTCGCCGAAGCCCCCAACCGCCGCTTCGTCGCGCTCAAAATCTTCGCCCATCACGCCAAAATCGCGCCCGACGCAGGCACGCGTCTCGTCACCATCAGCTATTCCGATCCCGACCCCGCGCGCGCAGCCC
>JBAVUB010000204.1:0-1596 GCA_049696575.1 Acidobacteriaceae bacterium
CGCCAATGCCCAGAGCTCGGCCGAGGCGATTCGGCTCCATGGGAAAAGTCTAGCAGCGCGACGGAAGCGGCGGCACGATTCGGATTGCCCGCTGGGAACATCAGAAGATAAGGTAAGAGAATCGACATGAGGTGGGGAATCGGCGGCAGCCGCCGGGAAAACGAGGTCCTGACTTGAATCAAAAACTCCGCAAGTTGGTTCAGCAACTGGGCGAGGCCATTCACGAGAGCGTGTCGGAGTCGCCGCGCATCGCCGGCGTGGTCGCCGATATTCGCCGGCAGGGTTTTGAAGTGATGCTGATGCTGGAAGCGACGATCGGGCTGAACGAAGTGGAGGAGCAGCCAGAGGGAGCCGTGGGTGCATCGAAGTCGCTGGAACACGCAGACGCGGAGGAAGAAGGCACATTCACCGCGCAGGATCTGCATTTCCTGAAGTCGCTGCGGATCTCAATCGCGGGCGAGCACGGGGAACAGGGAGAAGAGGGACCAGGAGAACAGGACGTGTGATGCGGGTGCAGTCTGAGCTGCGTCGACGGGCGCGCAGTTCAGCGGGGTTGTGATATATCTGGCCTTCGCCCTACCGCGAGCGCCAGCGTGGGCCTGCCTGAGACCCCGGTCGCCGATAACGCAGCGGGAAGGCAGCAAGTTCAGGCAAGAGCCGTGAAAGGCGATCATGCCGATGAGAGATACCCTGGGCGTACTACTGGCGGGCGGAGCGGGAGAACGGCTATTTCCGCTGACGCGTGATCGGGCCAAGCCGGCGGTTCCCTTTGGCGGGCAGTACCGCATCATCGACATCACCCTTTCCAACTGCATCAATTCCGACCTGCGTCGGGTGTACATCCTGACGCAGTACAAGGCGTTGTCGCTGAACCGGCACATCCGCGAAGGCTGGACCAGCGTTGTGGCGCAGGAGTTGGGCGAGTTCATCGAGATTCTGCCGCCGATGCAGCGGGTGAGCGCGAACTGGTACATGGGCACGGCGGACGCGGTGTACCAGAACATCTATTCGATCGGGTCGGAGCAGCCGAAGCACGTGCTGATTCTTTCGGGCGACCACATTTACAAGATGCACTACGGCAAGATGCTGCGGCAGCATCTGGATTCGGGCGCGGATGTGACGCTGGCGACGCTGCCGATCGAGCCGCAGGACGTTGCACGATTCGGCATCGTGGAAGTGGCGCGCAATGGCGAAGTGATCGGATTCCTGGAGAAACCGAAGAAGACGGATTTGCGCTCGCCGTTCAACCCGAACATGGTGGACGCATCGATGGGCGTCTACCTGTTCAACACCGACGTGCTGCTTCCGGCGCTGATCAAGGACGCCGAAGATCCGGAATCGCAGCACGATTTCGGGCACAATATTCTGCCGGCGATTCTGGGCAAATATAAGCTGTTCGCCTACAACTTCGTCGATGAGAACCGCAAGGAAGCGCTGTACTGGCGCGACGTGGGAACGCTGGAAGCATTCTACGACGCGAACGTGGACGTAGCAGCAGTGTCGCCGATTTTCAACCTGTACGACAATAGCTGGCCGATTCGCACGCGAGCGCGGCAGTATCCGCCGGCGAAATTCGTGTTTGGCGAGCCGGGACGA
>JBAVUB010000205.1:0-1984 GCA_049696575.1 Acidobacteriaceae bacterium
TTTGGGGCACTCGGTCAGCAGATGATGGGTCAGGGATTGAATCGGCCTCCAACGATTGAAATCCGGCCGGGCTACCAGTTCGACGTGATGATCACCCAGGACCTCGTATTCCGCAGCCCGTACGGGAAGTAAATCCGCAATCCAATCTTTGAAGGAGAAACGCGATGGGAGTTCTCAAACGCAAACAGGAAAACGAAGCGATCACCTTCAAGCTGCCAGCGGCGCTCAAGCGTGAGATCGACCAACTGCGCAGTAGGGCCGAAGACGCGGGTTTCGATCTCGGCGAGACGATTACGGCGGCGATGTGGCGGCTGTGCAAACAGATCAAGGCTGAGCTCGAAGGTACGCCTCATCCGGGCCGGAAACTGAATGGCCGTGCAGCTGAAGCTTCGACGGAGAAAGTGCAGTGAGGATTTTCAGGAATTTCTCCGCCGCTTTGGGGCGACGCGGAAGGAGTGGATTCGGAGGGCGATTTGGAGAGGGGGAAAGGCCGGTCGTTCGTAGAGCAAGATAAAGGACCTGCGGTACGGTGCGGCATTTTGGGCGGATTCTCCAACGAACTCGCGGCCTTTCCCCCTCGGAGGCGGTCATGAGCAGCACACTGTACAGCACGGCAGAAAACCCTGCCGGATCGCTTGCCCAGCGCCTGCATTTTCAGCGTCTGGAAGGCGCTCGCGGACCCGTCGGGGCGATCGCGGGAATTGCGATTGCAGTCGCGCTTCTAATCGCAGTCGGCGATGCGTTTGGCGTGCTGATTTCGAATACCGACAGCGCCGCTCCCGCCGGGGTCTATCGCATTGTCTCCGGCAAATTCCAACGTGGCGATCTGGTCGCTGTCTGCCTTCCGATTGGGATCGCCGAGGAAGGTCTCAACCGCGGCTATCTGCGTACCGGCGCGTGCGCCGGTAACGCGGAGCCGGTTGGCAAGATCGTGGGTGCTCTCCCCGGCGATAGCATCGAGATAGAACCCGGATGGGTTGCGGTGAATGGCGCACGATTCGCGCGCAGCAAAGTTGCCACGCATGACAGCGCACACCGCCCGCTTCCGCATGTCGCGTGGGGCAGCCATCGAGTCGGAGCCGGCCAGGTGTGGCTGTTCGGCTTTAACGATCGGCGCAGTTGGGACTCGCGCTACTTCGGCCCGGTTCCGCTCGAAAACGTACGAGGCGAGATCAAACCGGTCGTCGTGTGGTGAATGCCATGAGCAGCAACGGTAACGGAAATGGAAATGGCAATGCCAACAGTCACAGCCCTGAGCAAGGACTCCGTGTGCATCATCTCGCCAACCTCGGCGGACTGATCGCACTGGCGGGGCTCGATCTGGAGCCGCCGGACTTTCTGTTGGGCGCATTACTGAGCGTCGCGCAGGAGGCCAGCAGACTTACGACCTCGCAGCGCGCGCACGTTGCGGAAATCGGGCGCAAGAAACTCGATGAGCGGGCGACCGGAAAGCGCGCGTGGAAGTCATGGCGGCGCGCGCAGGATCTGCATGCGATCACGCTCAGCAGCGGGCAGGTGCGCGAGATCATCGAAGCCCTCGGCGGGCGGGCGCCGGAGAGCCCGACCAAACTGGTACTCGCCCTCAGCGAGGCGTTGACCGAGGTGTGCGATGAAACGGCCTAGGTTCCTCCGCCAGAAAGAGGTCGATATCAAGCTCCGCCACGACCATGCGGAGCGTCCGCGCAAACTCGTGCCGTGGTGGGCGCGCGCGTTGGGACGGATAGGCATGCGTCAGGGGCTGCGACGACAGCAGCCGAGCGGAAGCTTGAGCGGTATGCGCGCGGCACGAGTTCGCGTCTCAGAACCACCGGAATACGCGCGGCGCAGCGTGGTCAAGGCGTCATTTTCTCGCAACCGCCGGAGCAGTGCGTGGGCTGCCCACGCTCGTTACCTCTCGCGGCCAGGCGCCCAGCAGGAATTTCAAAAGGGTCTCGGATTCAACGGCGAGCGCGAGGACATCGACATGCTTGCCACGGTTAGGGAC
>JBAVUB010000206.1:0-11481 GCA_049696575.1 Acidobacteriaceae bacterium
ATTGATTCGCGGCGTGGCGCGCATTGCCGATCAGTTCCGGCCGTGGGGCGTGCGACTCTCAATCTCCGTCCCGATCAACGCCCCGCAGGCCATCGGCGGCCTCGACACCTTCGATCCCGGCGACCCCAAAGTCGCCGCGTGGTGGCGCGCAAAGATCGACGAAATTTACACCGCCATTCCGGATTTTGCCGGCGTGGTCGTCAAGGCCGACTCGGAAGGCCAGCCCGGTCCGTCGAAGTATGGCCGCACGCCCGTGGACGCCGCCAACATGCTCGCCGCCACGCTGAAGCCGCATGGCGGCATCGTCCTCTACCGCGCCTTCGTTTACAACCACCATCTCGACTGGAACGACCTGAAGGCCGACCGCGCGCGCGCGGCGTACGACATTTTTCATCCCCTCGATGGACAGTTCGCCGACAACGTCATCGTTCAGATCAAAAATGGCCCCATCGATTTTCAGGTGCGCGAGCCCGTCTCTCCGCTCTTTGCTGGTCTACAGAAGACGAACGCAGCCGTCGAACTGCAGATCACCCAGGAATACCTGGGCCAGCAGCGCCATCTCGTTTTTCTTCCGACGATGTGGAAGACTTACCTCGATTTCGATCTGCGCGCCGACAATCGCTCTACCTTATTAAGGGATATTGTCGACGGCACAACCTTTCATCGGCCTCTCGGCGGCTACGTTGGTGTCGCGAACGTTGGCCTTGACACGAACTGGCTCGCGCATCCGCTGGCGATGGCGAACCTCTACGGCTTCGGCCGCCTCGCCTGGAATCCCAGCACCACCGCCGAAACCATTGCCTCCGACTGGACGAGACTGACTTTCAGTAACGATCCGAAAGTCGTATCGACCATCAGCCAGATGCTGCTCTCGTCCTGGCAGATCTACGAGCACTACACCGGCCCGCTCGGCCTGCAGACCCTCACCAACATCACCGGACCGCACTACGGCCCCGCGCCGCAGTCTCAGGAAAACAACGGATGGGGTCAATGGATCCGCGCCGATCATGATGGGGTCGGGATGGACCGGACTGTTGCCACCGGAACAGGATTCATCGGGCAATACCCGCCGGAAGTCGCAGCGATGTACACCTCACTGAAGACCTGCCCCGACAACCTGCTCCTGTTCATGCACCACGAGCCGTACACGTATCGTCTGCACACGGGCAAGACCGTCATTCAGACCCTCTACGACGACCACTACGAAGGCGCACAAGAGGCCGCCGGACTGGTGCATCAGTGGCAGACGCTCGATGGGCTCATCGATCCCGAGCGCTACGACAAAACCCTGGAGCTGCTGGAATATCAAGCCGGCCACGCCATTGTCTGGCGCGACGCGATCGACCGCTGGTTTGAGAAGATGTCCGGCATCCCCGACGATCACGGCCGCATCGACCACGATTCCAACCGCATCACGGCATCGCAAATGAAGCTCGACGGCTACGCGCCCGTCGACGTCACTCCATGGGAGACGGCCTCCGGCGGCAAGGCTTACGCGTGCAGCAAAACCACCACGTGCACGGCAGCCGCGCACTTTGATCGTCCGGCCGGCTGGTACGACGTTGCGGTCCAGTACTTCGATTACCGCCAGGGAGCGTCGACGTTTCGGCTGCTTCTCAACCAGCAGATCATCGCCACATGGACCGCCGATAACACGCTTCCCGGCCAGGCGCCCAACGGAGACACCTCAACGCGCTACACTCTGCGTGGCGTGCCGCTACGGCCCGACGACGTGCTGACCATCGAGGGTCAACCCGACGATGGCGAGCCCGCGCCCATCGACTATATGGAGATCGTGCCCGCAGCGAACGCGAAGACAGGAAACGCGCACCCATGAAAATCAAGCACGCCTCCGTGAACGTCTGCTCGCCGGGGCGCAACTTCGTCACGCTGAAGATCGAAACCGACGAAGGCATCTACGGCCTCGGCGACGCAACGCTCAACGGACGGGAGCTGGCCGTCGTCAGCTATCTCACCGAGCATGTCATTCCCTGCCTCCTGAACCGCGATCCCTTCCAGACCGAAGACATTTGGCAGTACCTCTATCGCGGCGCGTACTGGCGGCGTGGCCCGGTCACCATGGCGGCCATCGCCGCGGTGGACATGGCGCTGTGGGACATCAAAGGCAAGGCGCTCAATACCCCCGTCTACAACCTGCTCGGTGGAAGAAGCCGCGATGGCGTGCTCGTCTACGCGCACGCACACGGAGCGGACATTGACGAAGCCTGCGAAGACGTCGCCCGCCATATCGAGTTGGGCTACAAAGCGATTCGCGTGCAAAGTGGCATTCCCGGACTCGACGCCACCTACGGCGTTCCCAGGGGCGAAACGCCCTACGAACCTGCTGAGCGCGGCCTGCCTTCCGAGAGCCGCTGGTCCACGGAGAAGTATCTCAACCACGTTCCGAAACTATTCGCCCGCGTGCGCGAGCAGTTCGGCGACGATCTGCACCTGCTCCATGACTGCCACCACCGTCTGAGCCCGATTGAAGCCGCGCGCCTCGGCAAAGAGCTCGAGCCGTTTCACCTCTTCTGGATGGAGGACCCCATCCCCGCCGAATTTCAGGAAGGCTTCCGCATGATTCGCGAGCACACCACGACGCCCATCGCCACCGGTGAGGTGCTCAACTCCATCTGGGATGTCCACGAGCTGATCCGGAACCAGTGGATCGACTACGTGCGCCTCACCCTCACCCACGCCGGCGGATTCACCGCGCTGAAGAAGATCGCCGACTTTGCCGCCCTCTACCACGTCCGCACAGGTTGCCACGGCCCTACCGACCTTTCGCCCGTCTGTATGGCAGCGGCGCTACACTTCGACCTGGCCATTCACAACTTCGGCATCCAGGAACACATGCCGCACAGCCTGGAAACCGACGCAGTCTTCCCGCACGCCTACCGTTTCGACGATGGCACTATGCATCCTGGCGACGGCCCGGGTCTGGGCGTCGACCTCGACGAGAAACTCGCGGCGCAATACCCATATCAACGCGCGTACCTGCCGGTCCTGCGCAAACTCGATGGAACGCTGTGGGATTGGTAAGATTGGCGGGTTGATCCGAGACGAACCCGCCCCAAAATAACCGGAATCAAAATTTCCCCAGCAGGAGCAAAGCTGTGTTGAATGTCGTGAAGCGCTCGCTCGTGATTTTCTGCGCCGGGTTGGCTCCGGCCCTCGCCGCCCAGGCCGCCCCACCCGCGCACCCTTCCGGCCAAATCTGGTTTGACTCGTCGCAGCCGCTCGACAAGCGTGTCGACGCGCTCGTTTCCGCGATGACGCTCGAGGAAAAAGTCTCACAGATGGAGAACCACGCTGCCGCGATCCCGCGCCTCGGCGTGCCGGAATACGACTACTGGAGCGAAGGCCTCCACGGCATCGCCCGCTCCGGCTACGCCACCTTATTTCCCCAGGCCATCGGACTGGCTGCGACCTGGGACACACCGCTCCAGCATCAGGTCGCCACCGTCATCTCCATCGAAGCTCGCGCGAAGTACGAGCAGGCGATGCGCGACAACCTGCACAACATCTTCTACGGCCTCACCATCTGGTCGCCCAACATTAATATCTTTCGCGATCCGCGCTGGGGACGCGGCCAGGAAACCTACGGCGAGGATCCGTTCCTCACCAGCCGCATGGGCGTGGCCTTTGTGACTGGCCTCCAGGGCGACGACCCGAAATACTTCCGCACCATTGCCACGCCCAAGCATTACGCGGTGCATAGCGGGCCGGAATCGCTGCGCCACGAATTCAACGTCGACGTCACCCCGCACGATCTCGAAGACACGTACCTTCCGGCCTTTCGCGCGACCGTCACCGAAGCCCACGCCGACTCCGCGATGTGCGCCTACAACTCCATCGATGGCGTCCCCGCCTGCGCCAACACCATGCTCCTCGACAAATACCTGCGCGGCGCCTGGAATTTCCAGGGCTTCGTTACCTCGGACTGCGGCGCCATCCGCGACTTCTTTTCTCCCACGGGCCATCATTCTTCTCCTGACGCTGCGCACGCCAGCGCGGTCGCCGTCGAGGCGGGAACCGACAGCAACTGCGGTCAGTCGTACAAAGCGCTCGTCGATGCGGTCCATCAGGGCCTGATCCCCGAGACCGCCATTGATCAGGCCGTGCGCAGGCTGTTCACCGCCCGCTTCAAGCTGGGGATGTTCGATCCGCCCGCCGAAGTGAAGTATGCGCAAATTCCCTTCTCCGTGGTCGATTCGCCGGAGCATCGCGCTCTCGCGCTGAAGACTGCACATGAATCCATCGTCCTGCTGAAGAACGACGGCATTCTGCCGCTGAAGCCCGGACTCAGGCGCGTCGCGGTCATTGGGCCGAATGCCGCATCCCTGGCTGCGATCGAAGGAAACTACAACGCGATTCCCTCGCACCCGTCCCTGCCCATCGACGGAATCGAGGCCGCGCTCCACGGAAAAGCCGCCGTCGCCTACGCGCAGGGATCGAACTATGTTGCCGAGCTGCCGATCGTCATTCCGCGTACCGCGCTCCACCCTGAAGCCGGATCGAAACAGCAAGGCCTCAAAGGAGAGTACTTCGACAATCCCGATTTCACCGGCGCTCCGGTTCTCGATCGCGTGGATAAGCAGATCGACTTCGACTGGACCGGGGCGAGCCCAGGACCGAAGGTACCCGAAACCGGCTACAGCGTGCGCTGGACGGGAGTGTTCGCGCCGCCTGCGCCTGGAAACTACACGCTGGCGCTGCGGCGAAGCGGGTGCTATCGGTGCGGGGATCAGGAGACGTACGCGCTCTGGTTCGATGGCAAGGAAGTGTACGACAGCACGAAGCACCCGGCGCCCAACCGGCGCGGGGAGCGCGAACCCGCGGTCGAAGTCGAGCTCAGCGACACCCAGGAGCACGCCATCCGGGTCGACTACGTCTTCAAAGCCCCGCTTCTCGGTGCGGGCGTGGCGCTGGAATGGCAGGCGCCTGCGGAAGCATTGCGCGACGAGGCGGTGCGCGCGGCACAGAATTCCGACGTGGTGCTGGCCTTCGTGGGCATCTCGCCCAATCTTGAAGGCGAAGAGATGCCGGTGCACGTCGACGGATTTGCCGGCGGCGACCGCACCGATATCGACTTGCCGAAAGTCCAGCAGGATTTGCTCGACGCTGTGGCCGTCACGGGCAAGCCGGTGGTCGTGGTCCTGATGAGCGGAAGCGCCATGGCCATGAACTGGGCGAAGGATCACGCGGCCGCACTCGTGGAGGCGTGGTATCCGGGCGAGGCCGGCGGAGAAGCGATCGCCGACATTCTGACCGGTAAGGCAAACCCCTCGGGGCGGCTGCCGATCACGTTCTATGCATCCGACAGCCAGCTTCCGGTGTTCACCGATTACAGCATGAAGAACCGGACTTACCGCTACTTTGATGGTGCGCCACTGTATAACTTCGGCTACGGATTGAGCTACACGACGTTCCGATATTCCGGTCTGAAGTTATCCTCCTCCTCGCTGAAAGCGGGTGCCCCACTAACCGCCGAGGTGACTGTGACGAACACAGGAAGTCGCGCCGGAGAAGAAGTAGCCGAACTATACCTGATTCCCCCGGCAGGAAAGGGCTACCCGCTGCGCAGCCTGGAGGGCTTTGAGCGCGTGCAGCTGGCCCCTCACGCCAGCGCGGTGGTGCGCTTCAACCTGGATGCACGGGAGCTGAGCGAAGTGGACGACAGCGGCCATCGCGCGGTTCGCGCTGGGTCATACGAGATACTCGTCGGAGGAAGTTCGCCCAACGCGGCCGCAGAAGGAATGCCGGCGAAGTTCGCTGTTACAGGGTCAATGGATTTACCGGAATAGGAGTTACTCCGCGAGAGCTCAGGCCCCTGAGGGTTGTTTCCTGCGAAGAGCGCGGCGGAAAAGAGCCAGCTTCGCGCCGGCTTCAGGGTCCTCTTTCAAACGGCTCCAGCCCGCCTGGATAAACGCCGCCACCACGCCGAGGAAAAATCCCACGACCGTGGCAATAATCGTAATGAGGCCTCGTTTCGGGAAAGACTTGCGATCCGGAGGAACGGCGGGGTCGACCACCTGGACCATCGCTCCTTCTCGCGCCTTGTCCAGCTGTGCAATTTCGAACTGGCGCGCCAGAATATCGAAAATGGTCTCGTAGTACTTCACATCGCGAAGCTTGCGCACGTACTCCAGGCCCGCCTCGGTCAGCTTGCCTTTGGGCACGATGAGCGAGTTCGCCGTATCTTCCGATCCACCCAGTTTCGCAAGCTGCGCCCGCATACTCTCCACTTCCTGTTGCGCCTGCATCAGCTGCGCGTTCTCTCCGGCCGCGTACATTTGCATGCCCTGGATTTGCACTTCCTTAGCCGCAATCTGCGCGCGCAAGCTGGCCGCCGACTCGATCAGCGCCTTTGCCTGGCTGTCCAGCTGGATGAGGCCCGTCGACTGTTCCGTCTTCTGCAGCGCCACTTCGGCGTTGGCCAGATTGTCTTTGGACTGTTCCAGCTGCTGCGAAAAGAAGTTAGCCCGCTGCTGTGCCTCGGTAAAGGCTAAATGCTTCGACAGGTCGCGAAATTCATCCACATATCCGTTGGCGAGTTGCGCCGCTCGGTTGGGATCATGGTCGTCGACCGAGATATGGATCAAACCGTCCTTGCCGCTGCCATCCACCGTTGCATGCTGTTCGAACGCTTTACGGGCCTCTGACATCAGCCGCGCGTGGTACTCCTTCTGCAGCTCGTAGTCATGCACCATGCCATCTTCCACGGTTTGGCCTGTGAGCATGGCCACATACATGTCGTTGGGATTCTTGATGCCGAGACTGCCCCCGGCCAGAGCCGCTACCGAGCCCAGGTTGCCGAGCTGCGAACTCAGCGCGGCGCCCAGAGAGGAACTTTGCTGCGGCGGCAGCAGGGCGACCGTCGCGGTATACCGTTTCGGCAGAAGAAAGGAGACGATCAGCGCCAGGATCGCGCAGGTTGCTGTGACCAGCAAGATCGTCCGCTTGCGTTCCGCCAAAACGATCAGCAGATCGAGCAGCGAAATCTCATCTTCACGATTGCGGGGAAGGTCCGGTGTCTGCGACGCCGGGGGAGCGCCGGAGGATTCTTTCAGATCGGGATAGCGTGTTTCTGTTGCCATGAATGAGGTGAAGTCCCTCAGAGGACGACCCGTATTAACCGTATCTTACAGGCTGACATCGCATCCAGTCCGGCCTAGGGAAGAACACTGAGAGCGGCGGAGCCAAGCGCGAATTGTGAGAACATCTGCGAATAGTCCAGAACGCCCCGCAATGCTGAGGGTTTAAAGGTCTTTTCCGGAACCACGATAGTATCGCCGGGGTTCATCCGCAGATTGTCGAACTCATTGCCCCAGATTCCACTCTCCGCCTCGCGGCTGATCACCGAACCGTCGGCGCGAATGATAAAGATATGTTTCCGATCGGCATCGCGATTCGGGCCGCCCGCCAGGTGGAGATAAGTCCCCGCTCGCCGGATGGTCTCATAGAGGAAGGAGTTCTGATCGTAAACCGCACCGACGACATTCACGCTCGCGGGCACAGAAGGAACCACGAACCGATCCCCGTCTTCGAGCGCGATATCCGGCAGCACATCGAGGCCGCTGCTGCCTGCCTTGAATTCCAGCACAATGCGGCCGGTGGCACGCATCTGACGCAGACGTCCCAACAGCTCCTGCTCGCTGTTCTGAGCGGCGGCCCCGCTGGCCAGATCCTGGGCCGAACTCGCCGGTGCGGATGCGAGCGCCAGATTGCCCCGCTGCATCTGCATCTCCAGCGTCTGGACATATTCGTCCATCCGGCGTTGCTGCAGCGCGCGGGTTGATTCGCGCGTGAATTCCGAGCCGTACAGATAAGCTGCGGCCGTAAGGCCGCCGGCACGCTGCACGAGGTCGCGGAGGGTCTCGCCGGGCTGCGCCGTGTACACGCCGGCATGCACGAACTCCCCGTCCAGCCGGACATACTTCGTCTGCTGCGCGATGGGAACGCGAATGTCGCCCTGCGAAAAGATCGAAACAATATCGCCGGGTTCCAGCGCGAGGTCCTGGGAAGCATCGTGCTGCAGCACCAGCTTGCCCAGGTCGAAGGGGATCAGGTTCGTCTTCAGAGTGGCTGGATCCAGCCGTTCGATCACGGCATAGTTCCAGTCGATCTCCGGCGCAAATGGACCCACTTCTGTGCGCATCGCAGCGGGAGCCTGCGAATATGTGGGCTGTTCCGCTGCCAGACTGGCGCTGCCCGCCCGCTGCGCGGCGGAAAGGCTTCTCGAGGACCCCGTGATCGTGCTGGAAGCGCCGGACTGATCCTGGCCGGTCATCGCGGGATTCTCGCCAGGGTTCTGTTCGTTGTTGTAGCCCTGCGAAGGCTGGCCGCTGTTCGCGCCGCCGGAAGTCGCTCCGCCAGTGGCAGGGGATTGGATCAGCTGCCTTCGCGGCAACTCCGTCGGAGAAAAGGGCTGGCGCAGATCCGGATACCTCTGCAGGGGCTCAAACTCAGGAGCCGGAAGTCCCATCTGCGCGCGCCTCCACCAGTAATTGCGTGTAATCAGAGAATCTTTGTCCGGGATCAGATCGCTGATGTGCATACCAGAATGCCAGGCGAAATGACCCTGATTCGCCGTGTTGCCACGCAGCGTGACCGTTTTCTCGTACATCGGGACGATGGAGAAAACCCGAACCAGGTCGCCGTCGGCAAGCGGCGTCGCCAGGCCGGCCTGATCCCAGGCGACCTCCATTGCGAAACGGGCGCGATGCTCATCGGTGCGCTCGATGGATAGGCGTGCCTGAGCCGCCACCACCGAGGCGCCTCCTGCATCCGCGAGCGCTTCGCCCACTGAGTCGCCGGAGCGCAGCTCATAGATCGCCGCGTGCCGGACGCTGCCGGTAATCGCCACCTGCGGACCAACCGGCGGAATAAACAGCACATCGCCGTTCTCCAGGGACACATCCTTCGATTTGTCGCCGTGTACCAGCAGTGAGTAGAGGTCGAAGTCGGTGACCACACTGCCCGCCCGGCGCAGCTCGATGTGGCGGAAAGATCCGGCCGCCGACGGGCCGCCACCGGCAAAGAGCGCGTCGACCAAAGTGCTGAGCGAACTCACCGTATACACGCCGGGCCGGCGCGCCTCGCCCGCGAGATACACCTGAATGGCCCGAATCTGGCCGACATCGACCGTCAGATCGAAATTCCGGTAGACCCTTCCAATCGCCGCGCGCAGATGCCCGTCCACCGCGGAGAATGGCATCCCGGCAACCTGCACCTGCCCGATCTGCGGCAGGTAGACTTCGCCCGACCGATCGACACGCACGTCGGCGCGGAAATTCACCTGTCCCCACACTCGAATGCGCAGCTCATCGCCGGGGCCGATCACGTAATCGGGGGGCACGGGAACCATGTCCAGCGGCGCGAACGTCGTTGGAACCTGGCGAAACAGGCTCTCTCCATAGATAGGCAGGATCTGGCCCGTGCTGGAAGCCACGAATTTCTGGAACTCGGTCAGCGGCTCGGGCGGAAGCGGCTGCTGCTGTTGAGGCCGGATCGCTGGTTGCCGGCCAACATTTTCGTTGTCGGTGTAGTTGAAATTAAGGGGCGCCTGACCACCGGTCTGGCCCGTCGGATTTCCCGGAGACAGCGATATCGGGTTCTGATTCTGACCCGCGCACTGTGACGAGTTCGCCAGGAGGGGATCGGAGCAATTCGGGTTGCTGGACGGGCTTTGCGGGGTACCCGGGACGTTGTCCTGCGCACCTGCGTGGAGCACAACAGTAATGCACGCGGCCGCTATGAGCGAAGCGAGTCGGTTCATCATACGGGGCTGATGCGCGAAGCGGAGAGGGGGCACGGAGGGCGCCGCGAAGCGGTATGTCTCATTGATTCGTGCGGGGTAATCCCTGTGGGGACAGTCTAGCATGCTGCCGGAGGGTGAGTACCTGGGTATACCTTTGGGGGATTGAGATGCCCATTTTGGCAAGGTTATTGTCGTAATGACACGAGCGTGACAATCGTGCACGGGATTCGAAAAAGCATGATCGAACAGCATGCATCCCTGGTATACTGCAACCACTGAAACACGCAACATCATTGGTTACAGTTTAGTAACATCGCAATTCCAGCAATATCAGCCCGCCGGAATCTGATCTGCTTTCCTTAGGTTTTGCGAAGGTCAAGAATACCGCGTTCGTTGTGATGGGTGGAATGAGCTCGCTTTCTTTCGATAATATTCTTACTCCGGATTCCGCTGACAGAGCAGAAGCGGTTGCGCATCTTCCTTCAACTGGGCGTACTCTGCGATTGCCTGCCCAGAATGTCGATTCCGCGCGCGCTGGCGCTGCACGCGCAGGCACAGCCGGAGATGCGAGTTTTTGGGCGCTTTCCTCATTGCGCCGGGGTTTGGAAATCCTCCTCGCCTCCCTCGCTCTCATCGGCTTCCTGCCGCTGATGGCCTGCGCCGCCGTGCTTGTTCGTCTCGGCTCCCAGGGGCCAATCCTTTTCCGGCAAAAGCGAATGGGCCGGAATGGAAGGGAATTCACCCTCTATAAGTTTCGTTCCATGTGCCCCAAAAAAGGAAGCAACTCCTCCATTACCGTGAGTGGCGACGTCCGCATCACCCCCATCGGGGCCCTGTTGCGCCGCTATAAGCTCGACGAGCTGCCCCAGTTCTGGAATGTGCTGCGCGGCGACATGTCTCTGGTCGGCCCGCGCCCCAAGCTCCCGCATCACGAAGCGCTGCACATGGCATGCCGTCCCGGCATTACCGGAGTGGCCACGCTGGCGTTTCGTAAGGAAGAGGAATTTCTCTCAGAGATTCCTGAAGATCAGCTTGAGACTTTCTACGAGATGTTCGTCAAGCCCGCCAAAGCGCAGCTCGACCTTGAATACATGCGCACGGCGACCCTGGCCAGCGATCTGAAGATCCTTTGGCGAACCGCAAGCGCGTGCCTGTTTGCTACCGAGGATTCGGAGGCGGAATCCGCTGAGACGATTACTCAATATGAAGCGGCCGCGCGCGTGATGTCCGGAAAATTCTGGCCCACCGCGGAAAGCCATCCGGTGATTCCCCAGGGAGCCTATTCGCCTGGCCTGAATCCCGAACTGTAAGAATCAACTCCTCTCGTTGTGCCCTGCCGCCGGCGCCGCGTGTGCCCACGCCCCGGTAATCCTCCTGCCAAAACTTCGTTCTCCCGCGCGCATTCCCATCTTGGGTTCTCGCGGTACCTGAGGTACCTCCACCTGACGAACGTAACGTCCGCGCCGCCTCCCCTGGCACGAATAATAGGCACATCCCGTGGGCGCAACCCGCGGCATCGAACTTTCCCCGCGGGTGCGCAGAAATAGCTTCGTTTGCCGGGATTGCGGAGAGGCGTTACTTTGGGCCCAGAAATACGGTGGACCGCCGGCAAGCCGGCCGGTCGTTGCAGGTTCCGCGGTTGTGCCCGGGCGGCAATCATCCTCTTCTCTGCCAGCGCCGCTTCCGCTGTCTGCCCAGCCGCGTTCGCCCAGCAACCC
>JBAVUB010000207.1:0-3119 GCA_049696575.1 Acidobacteriaceae bacterium
CCCTCATCCTCGCCCCCACCGGCACCGGCAAAACCCTTACCGCCTTTCTCTGGTGCCTCGACCGCCTCATGTTCCACTCCCCCGCCGCAACCAACGACCAAAAGTCCGCTACCGGCGAGGCTTGCCGCGTCGTCTACATCAGCCCCCTCAAAGCTCTCGCTGTCGACGTGGAACGCAACCTCCGCACCCCGCTCGAAGCGATCGCCCCCCTCGCCCGCGACGCCGGCGTCCCCTTCCGCCTGCCCGAGATCGCCATTCGCACCGGCGACACGCCACAATCCGAGCGCGCCCGTTTCCGCCGCCATCCCGCCGACATCCTCATCACCACCCCTGAATCCCTCTACCTCCTCCTCACCTCCGAAGCGGCCTCCGCCCTCCGCACCGTCGACACCGTCATCGTCGACGAGATTCATGTCCTCGTCCCCAGCAAACGCGGAACGCATCTCGCTCTCTCCCTCGAACGCCTCGAAGCCATCGTCCAGCGTCCCCTCCAGCGCATCGGCCTCTCCGCCACCCAACGCCCCCTCGAAGAAGTCGCCCTCTTCCTCGGCGGCATGGAAACAAAAGCAGATCGTCATAAAGCAGATTGTCATCCTGAGCACAACTTGGTTTGTCATCCTGAGCGAAGCGAAGGACCTCGCGTTTCTATCGGCGATGAGTGCAGCGACTCGACCGGGACCCTGAACGCTGAACTCCGAACACTGAACGCTGATTCTCCGCCCGACCCTGTGGTAACCAACCCCCGCCCCGTCACCATCATCAATGCGAACGAACCCAAACGTCTCCAGCTCAAAGTTGAAGTTTCCATTGAAGATTTTTCCACCACATCCCCACTGGTACCCCACACCCGGGTGCCCCACGTCCCTGCAGTTGGGGACGTGGGAGTCCAGGGGGTGCCCCATGTCCCTGCAGTTGGGGACATGGGCGTTCTCACCCACCACCAGGCCCCCATCGACCTCTCCCAACCCACCAAACGCCCCTCCATCTGGACCACCATCCCGCCCCGCCTTCTCGCCATCATCCTCGCCCGCCAGTCCACCCTCATCTTCGTCAACAACCGCCGCACCGCCGAGCGTCTCGCCGGCCTCATCAACGACCTCGCCCAGCAACCCCTCGCCCGTGCCCATCACGGCTCGCTTGCCGCCGCCCAGCGCACCGAAATCGAAACCCTCCTCAAGACCGGACAAATCCGCGCCGTCGTCGCCACCTCTTCCCTCGAGCTCGGCATCGACATGGGCGCCATCGACATGGTCATTCAGATCGAGTCGCCCCCCTCCGTCGCCGCAGGCATGCAACGCATCGGCCGCGCAGGCCACAAGGTCGGAGCCACGAGCGAAGGCGTCATCTTCCCCAAATTCCGCGCCGACCTCGTCGCCTGCTCCGCCGTCACCCGCGCCATGCACGAGGGCCTCGTCGAATCCACCTCCATCCTCCGCAATCCCCTCGACGTCCTCGCCCAGCAAATCGTCGCCACCGTCGCGCACCCGCCCGCGCTGGCCGTTCCACGAAGAAAAGGCCAACCTCCGCGCGCGCCCGTCATCTCCGTCGACGACCTCTACTCTCTCGTCCGCCGCGCCGCCCCCTTCGCTACCCTCACCCGCTCCACCTTCGAAAACGTCCTCGACCTCCTCGCCGGCAAGTACCCCTCCGACGAATTCGCCGAGCTCCGCCCGCGCATCACCTGGGATCGCACCACCAACCTCCTCACCCCACGCGATGGCGCGCAGACCCTCGCCATCCTCAACGCCGGAACCATTCCCGACCGCGGCCTCTACGGCGTCTTCCTTTCCGGCGATCATAAAAAGCCAATCCGTGTTGGCGAGCTCGACGAAGAAATGGTCTTCGAATCGCGTATCGGTGAAGTCTTCATCCTCGGCGCGTCCACCTGGCGTATCGACGACATCTCCCACGACCGCGTCCTCGTCACGCCCGCTCCAGGGGCACCCGGCAAAATGCCCTTCTGGCATGGCGATCAGCCCGGACGTCCCCTCGAATTTGGCCGCCGCATCGGCGCGCTCATCCGCGAGCTCCGTGCCCTTCCGCCCAACGCCGCCATCAGCCGCCTCGTCCGCGAACACGACCTCGACGCCCAGGCCGCCGAAAATCTCCTCCAGTTCCTCACCGATCAGGCAGATGTAACCACCACCGTTCCAGATGATCGGACTATCGTCATCGAGCGCATCCGCGACGAGCTCGGCGACTGGCGCGTCTGCGTCCTTACCCCCTTCGGCAACCGCATCCACACCCCCTGGGCCATGGCCGCCGCCGCGCAAATCGCCGACGCCGGAGGTCCCCACGTCGAAACCATGTCCACCGACGACGGCTTCGTCCTCCGCTTTCCCGACACGGATGCGCCGCCCGACCCCTCTCTCCTTCTCCCCAACCCCGCCAACGCGCAGTTCCTCGTCGTCCGCCAGCTCAGCTCCACCGCGCTCTTCGCCGCAAAATTCCGCGAAGCCTCCGCCCGCGCCCTGCTCCTCCCCCGCCGGCGCCCCCAAATTCGCGCCCCGCTCTGGCAGCAGCGCAAACGCGCCTCCGACCTCCTGGCCGTCGCCTCCCGCTATCCCTCCTTCCCCATGCTCCTCGAAGCCCATCGCGAATGTCTTCGCGACACCTTCGACATGCCCGCCCTCGTCGATGTCCTCCGCTCCATCAAAGAACAGGAAATCCAGGTCCACGTCGTCGACACCGACAAAGCCTCGCCTTTCGCGGCGTCTCTGCTCTTCGGATACACCGGCAACTTCATCTACGACGGCGATGCGCCCCTCGCTGAACGCCGCGCCGCCGCCCTCTCCATCGATCAGTCGCTCCTCGCCGACCTCCTCGGCGAAGCCGACCTCCGCGAGCTCCTCGACCCCATCGCCATCGCTGAAGTCGAAGCCAACCTCCAGCTCCTCGGCGAAAATCAGCGTGCGCGATCCGCCGACGGAATCCACGACCTCCTCCTCCGCCTCGGTGATCTTTCCCGCGACGACATCGCCCTGCGCATCGCCAGCCCCGACCTGCTCAAATCCATCCACACGCTCGTGAAAGCCCGCCGCGTCCTACCAATCAAAATCGCCGGCCACCACCGCTTCATCGCCGTCGAAGACGCGGCCCGCTATCGCGACGCCCTCCAC
>JBAVUB010000208.1:0-2611 GCA_049696575.1 Acidobacteriaceae bacterium
CCCACAGGACGCGGCGACGGAAGCGCGGCTGAAGCAGCACGTGGTTCCGCATCTGGCGGAGGGGCGCGTGCCGGTGATGGGCGGTTTTATTGGCGCGACCGAAGCGGGCGTGACGACGACGCTGGGGCGCGGCGGTTCGGACTTTACGGCGGCGGTGGTGGGAGGCGGGATCGATGCGGGTGTGATCGAAATCTGGACGGACGTGGACGGCATCATGACGGCGGACCCGCGGGTTTGCCCGGATGCGCTGCGGGTGAAGACGATCAGCTTTGAGGAGGCGGCGGAGCTGGCGTATTTCGGCGCGAAGGTGCTGCATCCGGCGACGATTCTGCCGGCGGTGAAGAAGAATATTCCGGTGTTCGTGCTGAACTCGAAGAATCCAGAGAGCGGTGGGACGCGGATTACGGCGCTGGCCACGCATTGCAAGAGCCCGTTCAAATCGATTGCGGTGAAAAAGCGGCTGACGATTATGGATATTGTGGCAAGCCGGATGCTCCTGTCCCACGGGTATCTGCGGGCGATTTTCGAGGTGTTCGACAAGCACAAGTGTCCGATTGATATGGTTTCGACGTCGGAGGTGAGCGTCTCGCTGAGCCTCGACTCGAATGAGAAGTTGCCGGCGATTGCGGCGGACCTGAGCAAGCTGGCGGACGTGAAGTATGAGGGGCGGAAGGCGCTGGTGTGCATGGTGGGGGAAGATATTCGCGGGCAGAACGGCATCGCGGCGCGGGTGTTTCAGGCGATTCGGCACGTGAACCTGCGGATGATTTCGCAGGGGGCGTCGGAAATCAACATGAGTTTCATGGTCGAGGAGGATGATGCGGAAGAGGCGGTGCGGTCGCTGCACGCGGAATTCTTCAGGGATCCGGATCCGGCGATTTTTGACGTGGAAGGGAAACGAGAGCCTGTAGCCGGTAGCCTGTAGCGGGTAGCCAGTCGCGAAGCCGTAAGCCGGGAACCGAGAAACGTGAGCCGCGAAGGTAATTGAGGGCGGGAAAAATGCTCTTTCTGGTGCTGGGGCGGGGCAGGACAGGGAGCCTGGTGGCGCAGGTGGCGAAGGAGCGCGGCCACGGGGTGCGGGTGGTGGGCGAAGAGGAGAATCGGAAGGCGTCGGCGCTGACCGCTCCGGTACTGGCGGGATTCGACGCGGTCATCGATTTCACGACGCCGGAAGCGGCGGTGGAAAACATGCGGGCGTGCCTGGCGACGGGCGCGCGCATGGTGGTGGGGACGACGGGGTGGTATTCGCATCTCGACGATATGAAGGCACTGTGTGCGCGGAGAGGCGCGGCGCTGCTGTACAGCACGAATTTTTCTGTTGGGGTGCAGGCGCTGTTCAGACTGGCGCGGGAGCTGGCGGCGGCTGTGCCGGGGTATCGGTTCAGCATTACGGAGACGCATCATGCGACGAAGAAGGATGCGCCTTCGGGAACGGCGTTGTCGCTCCAGCGGATTCTCAGGGCCGCGATTCCGGGCGCCGAGATTCCGATTACGTCGAAGCGGGAGGGCGATGCGCCGGGGATTCACACGATCGAGGCCAAGTCGGACAACGATTGTCTGACGCTGACGCATGAGGCGCATTCGCGGCGCGGGTTTGCGGAGGGTGCGGTGCGGGCGGCGGAGTGGATCGCGGGGAAGACGGGGTGCTGGGATTTCGAGGAGATTGTGGGGAAGCTGTAGGGAGCGGGGAGCCGGGAGCTGGGAGCGAGGCGCGGTGAGCGAGAGGCGAGCGAAAAGCGCTTAGCGAAAGACTTTTAGCCAGGAACTTTTAGCGAAGAACTTTTAGCGAAAAGCTATTAGCAAAGAACGTTTAGCGAGAGGCGTTGTCGGACGGGGTTGGACGGGGACGCAGGGGCCTGGCTGGGTGGCCGGCGCAAATCATCATGGACGGAAGGTCTTTGAGGACGACGCTGCAGGCGCCGACGACGGCGCCGTGTCCGACGGTGACGCCGGGGCCGACAAAAACACGGGCGGCGAGCCAGACTTCGGGCTCGATGGCGACGAAGCTGCCGATCATGTCGAAGGTGGGTCGGGTGTAGTCGTGCCAGGCACTGGCGAGGTAGCAGTGCTGGGAGACGCAGGCGTTGTCGCCGATGCGGATTTGGCCCAGCGTGTAGAGCGTGGCGTAGTCGCCGATCCAGCTGTAGTCGCCGATGGTGAGTTTCCAGGGGTAGGTGATTTCGACCGTCGGACGGATGATGACATTGCGGCCGATTTTGGCGCCGAAGAGGCGGAGGAGGAAGCGACGCCATCCGTAGAGAAACTGCGGGGACCAGCGGAATGCGGTGGCCTGGACGAGCCACCAGAGCTGCACGAACCAGGCGGGGCGTCCTCGAAAATTGGGCGGCAGGACGAAGCTCTTCAGATCCTGGACGGGCTGAGGCATCGTGTGCAGTGTAGAGCATCGGCGTGGCGTCGGACATTGGAGACGCGGTGTAGACTCGACCTGTTATGAATCTGCAAGGCTGCGGGACGGCGCTGGTGACACCGTTTCGGGCGGACGGAAGCATCGACGAGCGGGCGCTGTACGATCTGGCGCGCTGGCAGGTGGAGAGCGGGATCGACTGGCTGGTGGCGTGCGGGACGACGGCTGAGACGCCGACGCTGGATG
>JBAVUB010000209.1:0-3974 GCA_049696575.1 Acidobacteriaceae bacterium
TACCCCGCCGGCATCGGCATCTGGGATAAGGTCGCCATCGATTACGGCTACCGTGAATTCGACCCCGACGGCCATCCCGCCGAAGATCCCGCCGCCCTCAACAAAATCCTTACCGACTCTGAGAAGACCGGCCTCATCTACATCACCGACGAGGATGCCCGCCCCCTCGGCTCCGCCCACCCGCACGCGCATCTGTGGGATAACGGGGCCGATCCCGCTGCCGAGCTGAGCCGCGTCCTGCAGATCCGCACCGCCGCTCTGGTCCGCTTCGGCCCCGACGCCATCCAGGAGGGCATGCCCCTCGCCCAGCTCGAAGACACGCTGGTCCCGCTCTATCTCTTCCACCGCTACCAAACAGAAGCCGCCGCAAAAGAAATCGGCGGACTCGACTACCGCTACAACGTCCGCGGCGATGGCCAGATGCTTCCCCAGATCGTCTCCCCTGCCGACCAGCACGCCGCTCTCACGGCTGTCCTCAGAACCCTCTCACCCTCGATCCTTACCCTGCCTGACTCCATCCTTAAATATCTGCCGCCGCGGCCGCCGGGCTTGCCCCGCACTGAGGAGAGCTTCCGCTCCGACACCGGCCTCACGTTCGATCCCGTCGCCGCCGCTGAATCCGCTGCCGACTTCACCCTCGCCCTTCTCTTCAACCCGCAGCGCGCCAACCGCCTCGTCGAATATCACGTCGAGGACAACGCGGAGCCATCGCTCACTGATGTCATCGATGCCACGTTCAAATCCACTGGCTCGCCCGAGAGCTTCACCGGGCTCGAACTCCAGATCAAGTACGCCGTTGACCAGCGCATCCTCGAAGCCCTGCTCGCCCTCGGCGTCAACCCCGAGTCGTCCGCGATGACCCGCGCCACGGTTCGCGCCGCCGTCACCTCTTTCCGCGATCAGCTGCACGCCTCCAGCTCGGAACAGGATGCCGCTTTCCAGAGCCTCGAGACGTCCCGGATCAATCAGTTCCTCAACGATCCAGCTAAATTCGTTCCGGCGACGCCCATAGCGGCTCCGCCCGGTATGCCCATAGGCGACGATCCTGAGGAATAATGCCGCTTCGACCAGCGGCTCGGGTGCCGCGAACGGCGACGCGATGCGAGAGTAACTGATCACGAGTGATCGACGCGTGTTACCTGGCCAGCATGCTTCTGCTGTCGAGAGAGAAGAAAAGTTAGAGAAAAGATTCCCTCAACTTCTTAATGGCTCCGACTCCAAATGCTGTGCTACTATCGGTGCCGTTGTTCCTTTCCCCAACTGATACGCCCAGTGACATAGCACGTACGAGACCCCAGTGACACTGCGCGCGGCGTCCAGCGGATGTGCGAAACACGCTGTTCGCCACCTGAACATCGCTGGCTTATGCCCTGGCGTAGAAGCACCGCAGTTTGCAGTCGATTTCCGAATCTTGACCCACACCCGGGGGGTACCATGTTCTTCTCTCGTCTCAGCTTCCGCTCTTCCTCTAAAGTTTCTTTCGCCATTCTGGCGGCCGCCTTTCTGGCGTTCAGCGTGGGCTCGGCCCTCGCGCAGGACACGCCTCCGCCGCCGCAGCAGCAGCTGGGGCATCCAATGAATCCCCCGGCGCTGCCGAGAAACTCCTTGTCCAGCCAGCCCGTGGCTCCCGGAAGCATTCCTGCACCGAACGAGACGAATATTCCTGGGCTCGGTACGACCACCTGGACCCCGATCGGCCCCACGCCGCTGGGGACAGGCAGCGGGGCGGACAGCGGCCGTCAAACCGGCATCGCCGTCGACCCCACCAATGCGAACAATATCTTCATTACCGCGGCTGGTGGTGGTGTGTGGCAAACCACCAATGGCGGCACCACCTGGACGCCCTTGACCGATACTCTGGCACTGCCCATCGGCTCCATCGCGATGGCGCCCACCGATGATCAGAAGATTTATGTGGGGACCGGTGAAGCCAACAACTCCCTCGACAGCAATCACGGCAACGGCATCCTGGTCTCCAATAACGGCGGATCGACCTGGACCCTCGAAACCGCGGGCGGCGCTTTTGCCGGAGTCACGATTGGCCAGATCGCTGTCGACCCGACCAACGAGAACACCGCGTACGCCGCCGTGGGCGGCTATTCCGAAAACGGTAACGCCTACGTGAATACAGGGATCTGGAAGACGACCGATGGAGGCACGACCTGGACGAACGTCACCAAAGCGGCAGGCCTGACCTCTGAGTTTGTCTGGTCGGCGGTGGTTGTGGATCCGAACACCCCAACCATCATTTATGCGGCGGTTGGCGACATATTCTATGGTGGGGACGGACCGAACACGATTTACCGCTCCACGAACGGGGGAACGACGTGGGCTGCGCTCACCAACGGTCCGAGCGGATCCGCCACCGGGAGGATCGCCCTGGCGGTTTCGCCCGCGGCAAAAACAACGGGCGCGCACGTTCTATATGTAGCGGTTTGCTCGACGGTCAACCCCGGCAGCGGCGGCTTATATTACTTCGGGCGTTCGGATAACGCCGATGCGACGACGCCAACGTTTACCAACCTGACTACGGGCACGCCGAACTTCATGGGATCGCAGGGTTGGTACGACATCGGCCTCGGTGTCGACGCGAATGGCGTGGTTTACGCCGCGGGGGTGAGCTATGGCTCTAACATCCTTCGCTCCACCAATCTGGGTGTAACCTGGTCCGACATTACCGTAATCAGCAACGTCTCGCCGCACACGGATCACCACGCGATCACCTTCGACTCCAGCAATCGCATGCTCCTCGGAAACGACGGCGGCATTTGGCGCTACGATTCGACGGGGCCGAGCTGGACCGACCTCAACGGCAACCTGGATACCATCCAGTTTATGGGAATCGGCCTGCACCCCACATCGGCAACCACGGTCGTGGGCGGCAGCCAGGACAACGGCACAGAGTTGTATACCGCGAACCCGGACTGGGCATTGACCGACGGCGGCGACGGTGGATTTGCCCAGTTCAGTCAGACCAATGGCTCCGACTGTTACTCCGTTCACCCCGTCGGCAGCTTTGGCCCCGCGGACTTCTTCCAGTCCTCCACCGACGGTTGCTCGGGAACCTGGACGGCGGCGACCACCGGCTTCGTCAACACCAACGCCAACTTCTATCCCCCGTTTATTGTGGATCCCACCAACGGGAATCACCTCCTGATTGGCCTGGATCGCGTGTATGAGACCACCACCGCGGCCTCTTCGTGGACCCCGATCAGCACTCCCGAAACCAATGGGTTCAACAACGTTGTGAGTGGGATCACCTACAACGTCAATACGGTCGCGCTGGCTCCTCAAAACGGATCCAACCCCGCCGTGATTTACGCCTCCACCGGCGGAGGCTCTCCGAGTTTGATTTTTGTCACCACCAACGATGGCGCCTCCTGGGCGACACGGAATCTGCCCACCTGTACCGCGACCAACCACTATTCAGCAAGCTGCAACGTCAACGACATTGCCACCGATCCCAACGACCCCACCGGCAATACTGCGATCGCTGTCACCAGTAACTACACCGGTGGCGGCCTGCACGTATACAGGACGACCAACGCGGGCACCAGCTGGACCGATATCAGCAGCGGCCTTCCCGATCTGCCCACCTGGTCCGCGCAGGTCGATACGGACCCGAGCCGCACACTCTATGTTTCTACCGAAACCGGAGTCTATGCATCGGTCAGCCCCTATTCCACGTGGACGGCCTATGGCAGCGGCTTACCGAGCGTGCAGGGCCTCGACCTCGAGCTCAACCGCAGCCTGCATATTCTTGCCGTCGGCACCCACGGACGCGGCGCCTGGGAAATCCAGACTCCCGCCCATGTGACCAATGTGAGCACCACCACCGCGAACGGCACCTACGGTACTGGCACCGTCATCCCCATCATCGTCACCTTCAGCACCGCGGTCAACGTGACCGGAACACCGCAGCTGACCCTCGATACCTCTCCGAACGCGACGGCGACCTATGCTTCGGGATCGGG
>JBAVUB010000210.1:0-4165 GCA_049696575.1 Acidobacteriaceae bacterium
TGGGTTCCGGGAAGTTAGAGTCCAGAGCCAATCGATTCTGGATTAGAGCTAAGCAAGTTGGAACCTATCGCTCGTGACCCGATACAAGTGTCCGCCCTCGACGGGCGTGGGGTGCGGATTTGCGAGAAGCTGCGCGAGGGCGACGTGCTGAAGTTCGTGAGCGAGATAACGCATGAGGACGTAGGAGGAGTGAGAAGCCGAAGCCCGGATTCGTCCGACGCATCATGCGGCAGATTCTTCATAACTCGTCACACCTGCCACTGATGCAGGCTAGAACTTCAGTTCAAATCCCAACTGGATCGCTCGTGGGCCTCCGGACCCGACGATGGGGTTGCCAGCAGCGACGTCCGGAGTGGCGGCCGCGGAGCCGAAAGAGCCGGGCGCTCCGGGATCGGTAAGGCCAGTGCCGGCGTTTACCCCGAACGGATTGGCAAACTCCGGATGGTTGAGCACGTTGAAGAACTCAGCGCGGAACTGGCCGCTGAATCGGTCTCCGAATCGCCAGTTCTTGAAAACTGAGAAGTCCCAATTGCGGAATCCCGAATCACGAAACATGTTGCGCCCCGTCGTGCCAATGGTCCCCCAGGGCGGCGGTACCATCACCGACTTGCCCTTCACATAGCAGCCTGCCGTATCCAACGTGCTCGCCAAGGTCGTGCCTGTGGACGGTATATACAATGTCTGTTGCGATCCTGCTGGCGCCGCAGCGTTGCATGCCGCCTGATAGGCTTGGGCTTGTGCCGTAGGCAGAGTCACCGGCGGGGCGTTGAGCGGGTATTCGACACACTTCACGGCACCAGCTGTAGGTGTCTCAAACGTGCCGCTGCAATAAGGGATCCCCTCGTATTTAGAGGTGAAATCGGAGGGATTGCCGAAGAAATCCCATGGATCGACAAATTCGCCTGTCCAGCTGATGTCGCTGTTGGGAACGTTGCCTCCTAGGGCGCCGGCGCTGACGACTCCCCACGGCAGGCCGGTCTGAAGGGTCACGATGGAATTGAGCTGCCAACCCTCGAGCAACTGGAGGGGCGATTTCTTGTCCGGGATGTCATAGGTTGTAGTCAGCGTGAAACGATGCCGGACGTCAAAATCGGAGTTGCCTTTCATCAGTGAAAAGTGGAGGCCGTCGGACGGCGGAGCAACATCGTCAATACCGTGCGAATAGGTGTAAGCGGCAAGGAAAGAGAGGCCATGGGAAGTATTCTGCTGGAGCTGCACTTGCAAGGCGTTGTAATGCGAAGTGGGGGCGCTTACGTCTTCGTTGATGTGGTCCAGATAGCTAAACTGGGTGAAGGGTCCGCCGAAATATCCCGTTGTGACTCCACTCAGAGGGTCAACGGGCGCGTTGAGGTCGATGGTTGACCAGAGATCTGCCCCATAGTTGCCAACGTAGGTCACGTCGAGCCCCAGTGAATTCGTGAAGCGATGTTGAATTCCGAAGTTCCAATCGACGATATACGGGAATCTCAAATTCGGGTCCACGAACGTGATGTTGCATTGGGCAAAACTTGCACACGCCGGCGTGATGTTGAGGTTCGGGAATACCACATTGTTCCAATCGGAATTACTAGGGACCACGAATACCGTACTATTGTTGATCTTGCCGCCACCCGGCACGCCGTTCAGCGAGAATCCCGTTGGGATCGAACCGGCGCCAGCCAGGACCTCTAAGTTCGGATGGTCGTAGATCAGCGCGGCGCCCGTGCGGATCGCGGTGGTCCCGTGACCGGTGGGATCCCACGCGAGGCCAAATCTGGGCGAAAAATCATTGCGATTCGGCTTGAAAAGTGTATTGAACCCGTTGCTGCCGATTTGTAGCAATCCGGCCGTGGGGCTGAAGCCGCCGAGCAAGTTGCTGGTCTCCGTTGGAGGTGAGAAATATTCGTAGCGCAGGCCGAGATTGAGTGTCAATCGCGGAGTCACGCGCCAGTCGTCCTGAGCAAATCCGGCATAGTACCACGACCTCAAATGGCGAACGCCATTGCCCACACCGATCAAGGCGAAAGAGGGGGTTCCGGAGAGGAAGTCTTCCAAGGGTGTGGAAAGAGCAAATGCCCCTCCGCCGCCGAAGATGATATATCCGCGGTTGAAAAATTGGCAGCATGAGTCCACAGAAATATGTGACATTTCGTAGCCGAACTTGAACGTATGGTTCCCACGAATGTAGGTAAGGGTCTCCTGACCGTCATAAACGGGGTCTGGGCCGTCCCCAATGGGACTGATGATGCTGGTGCCCAGGGAGTTGAACCCGGCAATATTGATCGTAGGCAGCCCACCAACGGCTGTTACGCCCGTGTCGATACCGTAATGTGTGGCCGGCACGGTGTCGGCGTGGCGAGTTTGCGTCAGGCGGTTCATACCGAAGGTGAGTTGGTTCACGATGGCGGAACTTGGAGTCCAAGTCCAGCTCTCCGTGTTCACCCAAACTGACATGGGAATTTGTACATCAAAGATAGGATTCACGTACGGATGATCTTCCCCGGCGCCCAGGTACACGCTGTGGAAGAACATACCGTTGAGGGTGTTGTGCTCGTTGATGCTATACGTAATTTTTGCGATACCGTTGTCGGTGAGGTCGGTATTGGGGAATCCAAACGACTGGGACGGCGAATTCGTGGCGTTATTCGGGTAGAGAGACAATAGTTTTACGCTAACGGGGCTGATGGGAATACTCATCGCGGTAAGAGCCGCTTCAGCATCCGGGATGCTGTTGGTTGTGTCGCCAGCGGGATTGCCGGATGTCGCCTGCGAAACGGTTTCCGGGATAAACTCGGCGAACGAATTGGCAATCGCATCGCGACGCTCTTCGAAGGCGACGAAGTAGAAGAGCTTATTCTTGATGATGGGACCGCCCAGACTAGCTCCCCAATTCTCCAAGGCGACGGAGGGAACTGGCTGCGGCACCTGATTGAAAAAGTTGCGCGCGTCCCAGGCGCCATCGCGTCCAAAGGCGTAGGCACTGCCGTGCAGGCCGTTCGTGCCGGTCCTGATCCCAACGTTGATCACTTCGCCGGACAGCCATCCGTACTCGGCCTTCGGATTCTGCTCGACGTTGAACTCCGAGATGGCGTCAAGCGGTAGCACCGAGCCCGCGTCGGTGATTGGCGTACCCGTGTTCAGCACGGTCCAGCCGAAGCTGTAGTCGATGTCCATCAAGCCGTCCACGAAGTAGGCGGTGTTTTGGGGACGCTGTCCATTCGAGCTTTGCTGCCAGGGTCCACCGCCCGGATAAATGACGACGCCCGGCCGAAGAGCAACGAGATTTTGGAAGTTCCGGCCGTTGAGGGGCAGATCGTTGATCTGAGTGTTGGTCAGGGTTCCGCCGACCGTGGCGCTGGTTGTGTCCACCAGCGGCGCCGCCTCCGTAACGATGACGCTCTGCGTGCTCGCTCCGAGTTCCAACTGCACATCAGCGCTTGCATCGATGCCGACCTGGACGATTACGCCTTGATGGATAGCAACTTTGAAGCCGGACGCCTCCACGCGAACGCTGTAGGTTCCGGGATTCAGTGCTGCGGCAACGTACGCCCCGGAGCTATCCGTGGTAAGCGTTCGGGACACGTTGGTTCCGGTGTTTGTCACCGTGACGGTCGCTCCCGTTACGACGGCACCTGATGGGTCGGTGACCCTACCAAAAATTCGTCCGAAATTGATCTGCGAAAATGCTGGAGCGCAAGTCAGCAGCGTCGCCAGAGTTACGCTCAAAATCATGATGCTGGCGAATCGCGGCCAAACTGACAGTTCTACCCGGTCTCGTGATTGGTTTACGTGCAGTAATTCCATTTTCATCGGAGTGTCTCCGCTCGTCAGAGTGCGAAACTGCCCGGAATGGTATGTAATGTGTAACCAGGAAACCGCGGGACATCCTTAGGCCCGTTCGGCCCCCTACGGCGGCGAGCCTTACACCCGCAACTTGCGGCTTGTCAAGCCTGAAATGGGGAACAAACCTTTTGCGCGTCTGCGTCTGCTTCGGCTCAACAACCCGCTTCAACGGTGCCGACCGGCGGCCGATCGATTCTGGATTAGAGCTAGGCAAGTCGGAACGTATCGCTTGTAACCCGATACAAGTGTCCGCGCGGGGATCGAGGCTCGGTCTCTTATGAGATGGCGCACAAAGGCGCCACCAGACAAAAGCGGCGGATCGTTTGGATCATTATAAGCGCGT
>JBAVUB010000211.1:0-5540 GCA_049696575.1 Acidobacteriaceae bacterium
GCATGAAGCGGCCGCGATGGCGGACGGTGCGGACGGCGTCGGCAAAGGCGAGCGAGCCGACGGCGACGTTGGCGGCATATTCACCGAGGGAGTGGCCGGCGACGAAGGCGGGCGCGATTCCTTTCTCCGCGAGGACGCGGAGAGCGGCGACGGAGACGGTGCAGATGGCGGGCTGCTGAAATTCGGTTAGCTTGAGCTGATCTTCGGGGCCTTCGAAGCAGAGTTTCGAAATGGAGAAGCCGAGGGCGTCGTCGGCTTCCTGGAAGGTGTGGCGGGCGACGGGAAATTTGTCGGCCAGGTCGCGGCCCATGCCGGCGTACTGGGAATTTTGTCCTGGAAAAAGGAAGGCGAAATGGGTCATGACTCAGGGAAGATTATTCCATTTTCACAAACAGGGTGGGCCGAGATCCTGGAAATTGGTTTTTTGTGCTGCAAGCCTGGATGAGCTGAGACTGGACTTTTCCAAATTGGTACAAGACATTACCCACGGCGTGGGCCCAGAGTCGAATCGCATTGACGTTTGCGTGGCGGGGGAGTCCTCTGCTTGCTGTGGGGTGAACCTGGCCGGCGCAGCGTTGGGGGTTATGGTTTTGACTTTTGGTTTTTGACTTTTGTTTTGCCTTTCGCAAGCTGGTGAAGCACTGGCCTTTGCTGGTGAACTCGCGTCGGCTGCATCGGGGTTTGGTCTGCGCTGTTGGTGAGAAGGCTCGGCGAGACGCGCGCGACGCTTCGATGTGGCTGGGGCGCGGGGAGCCACGATCCGCAGGGTTCGGCAATCATTTGAAAAGTGGGGTTTAACTTCCGGGGGGCTGGTGCGTCTATAAGACGAGAGGCGCGCGGGGCGCCGCACTAACATGCTCACGCCCCTTGCTGCCCTCCATGAAAGCCCCGGTGGTTCGTGGGTCCGCCGGGGCTTTTCTTTTTGGAACAGACTTGCGAAGCTAAGCAGAGGCAGCCAGGTGAGCCGGAGTCCGCGCGGCACTGCTCGCCACGGCGGGCGAGGTGTGATGCGTGAGCCGGTGCACGAAGTGGTAGGGCGGCCAGGGGCCGGATAGCTGCATCTGGCAATCCTTCATGAGAATGCTGGCGCTGGAGTACTTGTTCTGGTAGCGCTCCACGCCGGCGGAGTCGATGAGGTGGGCGATGTCGAGGAGCATCTTGCCGGAGTCGATGCGCCGGCAGCTGACTTCTTCGGCCAGCGGCAGGAACATGCGATGCATCTGGACGGTGACGGCGCGGGCTTTGGTCTGGCGCTCGCGCTGCAGGGCTGCGTTTTCGCGCAGGTTGGTGAGGTAGCCGCGGCCCACGTTGGGAATCGGCTCGGCAGAGTAGCGGCGGACCTGTTCACGGCAGCCATCGTCGAGCATGACTTTGAGGTGCATCTCGGCCTTGCCGCGGAGGCGTTCGATGTTGGTGATGAACTGGCGCTGATTGGAGCGGATCGACCGGCGGAGGGCTTCATCGTCGGCGAAAACAGTGCCAAAGCGGAAGGGCAAAACGGTGGAGGTTTTGAAGCAGTCAGAGATGACGCGGGCGTGTTCGACGCCGGCTTGCTGGGTGAGGTTTTCTGCTGGAGAGTACTCGCTGACGATAACGGCTAGATCACTGGCTGGGTAGAGGAAGATTTGGTTTCCCTGGATTCCCGTAACTGCTTCCATTGGAATTGGCTTACGGTGACGAAGCAGTTCGGGAAAAGCTTGTCTTTCGGTTATGCAGTAGGCATACCACGCCATATTGGGTCGCTCCGCATGCTGGATTGGGAAAGAGGTGGGAACATCAGCGTTGTGGGGATGGACATGGCAGTAAATCTTTGGGACGAACTGAACTGCAACGTATGCTAGCCCCGCATGTAAACGACTGGCAACAGTCGCGTGGCGCAAGATGACGATGGTTAGCGGTGAGATCGAAAGTCACTTTTACAGCATGAATTAAATGTTTACCATGTAAAGGATGCCATTCAAATGGTCACATTTGCCGTTCGAAGGACTAGAATTACCGCTCAATTGTGGTGAGGTCCTCGGGAAGGTCGAGGTCCAGCTCGCCAGCGGGCCAGGGAATTCTCTGGACTTCAGCGGAGTGGGCCCGGATGAGGTCTTTTGCGCCGTGGTCGCCGGAGCTGGCGAGGAGCGCGGAAAAGAGCCTGGCGGAGAAGAGGGCAGGGACGCCGGCTCGACGGGCATAGACCGAGGCGGTGATGGCGATGCGGCGGGCGGATTGGTGGCGAGCCAGGAGGGTTCGCAAGTGATCCGCGGTTAAGCGAGGCTGATCGCAGACGAGGATGAGGACTGCATTGGGTTGCGGGTCGCTCTTGCGGAGCGCTTCCATACCGGAGCGCAGCGAGGCACCCATTCCTTCCTGCCATTCGCGGTTGACGATGACGTCGACGGCCAAGCCGTCGAGCTGCGCGCGCAGGGTTTTGGCTTCGAATCCAAGGACAACCAGGACGGGTGAACAGCCAGTTTCGAGAGCGAGGCGCGCGGTTCGGTGGAGCAGCGATTCGCCGTCGATGCGTACGAGCTGTTTGGGTTGACCGAGGCGGGTGGAAGCGCCCGCGGCCAGAACAATCGCGGCGCAGCGAAATTCAGGCATGAATGGCGGGCGCGGATGAGAGCTTGCGTGCATCGCGTTCAGCGAAGACGGCCTGCAGTTCCGCGGCGATGGCGAGGGCAATGGCAGCGGGCGAGTGACCGCCGAGGTCGAGGCCGACGGGGGTGTGCAGGCGGGCCATGCATTCGTCGACAGTGAGGCCGAGTTCGGGGGCGATTTCGCCGAGGAGACGCTCGGTGCGACGGCGGGGTCCGAGGAGGCCGATATATTTAAGGTCCCGCGGAAGCAGGGCGCGCAATGTTTGGCGGTCCTGCTCGTAGCTGTGAGTCATGATGACGGCGGCGTCGGCGGGGTGGATGTGGGCGAGAGCGGCATCGAGACTGGCAACACGGGCGGCGCGGGGAAAGCGTTCGGGGCGGGCGAGGTTGGAGCGGTTGTCGGCGACGGTGAGATGCCAGCCGAGGGACCAGGCGAAGTCGGCGAAGGGCTGGGTGTCATCGCCGGCGCCGAAGACGAAGACAGCCGGGGGTGGGGCGATCACTTCGACGAAGTGCTCGGAGGTATGCGAGGACTTGCCGGTTTGGAGAGCTTCGCGGGCAAGGGCTGTCAGGTTGGGGTGGGGGCCGGGAGTTTGCGAGTAGAGGATGTCGCCCCGGCCATTGAGGATGAGCGCGGTGCCTGAGGAATTTGTGCTGGTGCTGGTTACGATTACCGAGCCGGTGCGGTCATCGACGCTGCGACGGAGGGCTCCGAGAGCCTGGGCGGCAGGCTCGCCGCGTTCGAGGAGGACGATGACGGTGCCGCCGCAGCCGAGGCCGTAGGGCATGTCGCCGTCGTCATCGAAGAAGCTGGAGTAGCGCTGGAGGGAAGGTCCGTTTCCGGTGAGCCACCAGGCTTTTTTGGCGACTTCGGCTTCGAGGCAACCGCCGCTGATGGTTCCGGCGCGCTGGCCGGTTGAGGTGAGGAGCATGCGAGCGCCGGGGCGGCGATAAGCGGAGCCTTCAATAGCGACAACGGTGGCGAGGCAAACGTCTTCCCGCTCAGCGCTGGCGCGCTTCCACAGGTCGAGGATTTGCTGTAGTTCGGACGCCATACTTCGTTCCGGTGAGATCAGGATACTCCCCGGGAATGCGGTTGGATCGGAATGCCGGCGTTATGGCTGGGTCGCGTTGCGCGCCGCGGTGGTGGCGTTGTTCTTCTTTTTGCGGCGACTGAGCACGAAGTCGTTGTCTCGAGAACGCTGCTTGGCAGCGGCTTTGTCGATCTTGCGCCAGAAGGCCACGAAGTAGTCGATGGCGGAGATGATGGAAACTGCGGCGGTGTAGTAGATGCCGACCACGGCGAAGAGGTCGACGGGAATAACGAACCATCCGATATGCCAGGAGTACCAGGCGTGGTCGAGGGTGGCGGCGACGACGGAGACGATCTGGATGACGGTTTTGAGCTTGCCGACATCGCTGGCCTCGATGGTGAATCCTTCGGTGGAGGCGATGGAGCGGAGGCCGCTGACGAGGAACTCACGACCGATGACAACGACGACGATCCAGGCTTTCACGACGTGGGGGTTGAATTCGACGAGGGCGACGTAGGCCGAGGTGATGAGCAGCTTGTCGGCGAGGGGGTCCAGGAGCATGCCCATGGTGGTGATCTGACCGCGGCTGCGGGCGAGATAGCCGTCGACGCCGTCGGAGATGGAAAGCAGGATGAAAAACAGGGAGGCGATGACCTCCTGCTCGCCGTGGAAGCTGCCGTGTGGAAAACGGGGCGAAAGCATCCAGATGAGCACAGGAATGCAGAAGATGCGGCCCATCGTAATGGAATTGGGGAGGTTCACGAGGGATGCGCCCCTGCTGTCATTATGCACCAGGGCGGGAGGGATCCGGTGGGCAGGGTGTGGGACCTGGAAGACCGGAAGTACCGCTGCCAGGCGAGTGCAGGAGCGGGAATGGGGGGCTGGATTACCCAGATACTCCTGTTTGAATCCTGAAAAAGAACTTTGGAAGGTGCACGATCCTTTGACTATATTGATCGAAGGACTCGCCATGAATCGAAATGCAAGCGAATCGGCGGTCGACCGGCTGATCGCGCTGGCGCAGCAGAAGCCAGGGAGGCCGGGCGCCGGGGCCAGCGACGACGCGACCGAGATGGAGACGTTATCGCTCGGGCTGCCGTCGGCGAGAGAGCTGGAGCACAATCCTATGTGGAAAGCGCTGCTGCAGTTTCGGGCGTTTTTGCCGTATATCGCGCGGCTGCTGGAGATGAGCAGCCCGACGCAGCAGTCGACGGCAGTGTCGACCGAATTACGGAACGAGATGCGGCAGAGCGCGGGGGTGCTGGAGGCTTCGCAACGGGATCTTCGGCTGGCGGTGCAGGACCAGACGGTGGAGATCAAGCGGATCGAGGAGTCGATCACGCGGACGCGGGAAGCGTCAGAGCGGAACGCGGTGGAAGTGACGGAGCTGGCCGAAGATGTGCGGTCGATGCGGTCGCTGGTGAAGGTGGCGCTGGGTATCCTGGTGATGCTGTTTGTGACGCTGATCGGGCTGGTGATGTTCCTGCTGATCAGGGTCAGGCCGATGCTGCACTGAGGCGAGCAGCCAGCGGGCGGCGAGTGAGAAGCGAGCAAAAAGCGAGCGTGAAGCTGTTAGCGAAAAGCTATTAGCCAGGGACGAGCTAAGAAGCGGTTCGCTAAGAACCGGTCAGCGGAAGAGCGGTTAGCGAGTCCGGCGTGAGGGTTGGCCGGGTTTTCCTGCGGCGAGGGAGCTATACTGCGCGGAGAAACGTCGAGGTGATGTGAAATGTCAACGCTGAGCGTGCAGGAAGCAGAATTGCCCCTGGCGGCGGACGACTTCAGCGCGCTGGAAGAACGGATTGTGCGCGCGGTGGAGCTGGTGAAACGCGAGCGCGGGGCGCGTGCGGAAGCCGAAAAGAGCGCGGCGCGCCTGCAGGGCCTGATGGACGCGCAGGCGGCGCTGCTGGAGCAGGCCAAGGAG
>JBAVUB010000212.1:0-14001 GCA_049696575.1 Acidobacteriaceae bacterium
CAGAGGCGGCGCGCGTAGCCTGGGCCACACCCCGGGTGCGCGAAATTCCGCTGCGCACGAGGCGGCCGGCGTCGAGCGGATAGGCGGGTATGAAATTGATGAGGGCCAGGGCCACGTTGAGCCACACGATGGAGCGCATGAGATGCGCGGCTGTGACCAGAGGCAAGGTGACGATGGGGACCTGCGAGGTGGCGCCTTCAATGAGCGCGGCGACCAGAGCGGCGAAGGCCAGATTGGAGATGGGGCCGGCAAGAGTCAAAGCCCACTGCGTCGAGCCCTCCACGGCGCGTTCTGCCATATCGGGACTGGAGTAAGAAAAAAGGCCGCCGATGGGCAGCAGAAGAATGCTGCGTACGGCGAGGCCGTGCCAGGCCGCGGTCATGGCGCGCGCGGCTTCGCGTCCCAGCACCGCGCCGAAGAGCAGGAACCACAAAGAGATGCCACGCCAGGCGGAGATGCCGGAAAAATTCGTGGAGAGCAGGCAGAAGAGAAGCAGGAGAAGAAAGAAATAGTGGATGCGCAGATGCACACCAAACCAGCGTCCGAGCGGCAGTGACCAGGCGCGCATCTCTCTGTCCCTTGCCGTTATTGTAGAGGGTCGGCGGATTTTGCCAGGGAGAAAGAGATGCGGGTGATTGCGGGCGAATATCGGTCGCGGGTTCTGCATGCGCCGCGTGGGCTGGACACACGACCGACCAGCGATCGCCTGCGGGAGACGCTGTTCAACGTACTGGCGCTGCGGGTCGAGGGGTCTGTCTTCCTGGATCTTTATGCCGGATCGGGCGCAGTCGGCATTGAGGCGCTGAGCCGAGGGGCGCGCGAGGCGATTTTCGTCGAGCAGGCGGAAGCTGCGTTGCGCGTGATCCGCAGCAACCTGGCCGCGCTCCGAATCCAGGGAAATTATGCGCTGGAGCCGCGCAGCGTGAGCGCCGGGCTGCGGCGACTGGCGGAGGCGGGACGGCAGGCGGATCTGGTGTTTCTGGATCCGCCGTACGCGCGGGTCGACGAATATGCAGCGACGCTCAACTTGTTGGGAGGGGAGTGCAGCGGGGTGTTGGCACCGGACGCGTTGGTGGTCGCCGAACACGAGAAGCGGCGTGAGCTGGACAAGCTGTACGGAAAGCTGGTTCGGTACCGGGTCCTGAAGCAGGGCGATGCGGCGCTGAGTTTCTACCAGGCTCAGCCGGAATGAGGATCGGTGGGCTGTCCCGTGCGCAGGTCAATCGTGAAGGGAAGCTCGCGGTCGGTTTGCAAATCCCAACCGAAGCCGTGCAGTTCGTTGCCGCGAGTCTCGACGATGCGCAGACCTTCTGAGGAAAGGCGCGGGCTCTGCCACTCCGCACCGTTCGCGCCCCAGGCCACGAGGGTGTAGTGGCCGACGAAGAGCAGCAGATTGTGCTTCGTCACCGGCCAAACTTCCAGGACCGGGCGAACGTGAGCGAACTGCGCCGGGTCGAGCGTGTTGACGATGTATCCATAGCCGCCGGAGACGGCGCACAGGTCGTCGGGGTTGGGGCAGCTCCAGAGGCCGGAGGGCGCGGCTGGATCGTCAAATCCAAGCGCAAACGTGGCGAGAAATTTCCCGCCCTTGCCCGCGGGCCGGACCATGATTTCGAGCGCGCCTCGCTCTACTTCTTCCGCTTCGCGTGGGTAGGTGAAACAGCGCAGAGGCTTGATGAGCGGCCTCTTCGGCAGGACCTCGGCCTCCCAGGAGTGCGGGAAGGCGAGGGTCACGGGCCGGGATGGAAGTTCAGGATCCATTCCAGTTGTTCCGGCGTGTCGGGGACGGGGAATCCACGGGCGCGTTCGATTTTTTGCAGGGCCTGGCTGGCATCCCAGCCGAGCGCGATCATCACCGAGGCGATCAGAACCGTAGCACGGCCGATGCATCCGCGGCAGTGAGCGCCCACACTTTTGCCGGCTCGAACCTGATCGCGCAGATTAGCCACCAGCGCGCGAAAGGAGGCGAGGTCAGGAGGCGTGCATCGATCAAGAATCGGGTACGAGATGAATTTCATTCCCAACTGCTCAGCAATCCTGCCTTCGTTGGCAAGGCCCAAATCTTCATTGTCGTCGGCGGTTAGCAGAGAGACGAGGACCTCAATGCCGGCTTCCCTGGCGAGTTCGAGGTCGGCCTGCAGGCCCTCATCCCCGCGGGGACGCAGGACGATAGCGAGCCGCGAGGGATTGGCCTCTTCAATCCAAAGGACCGTCCTCATCGTCCTCCGCTCATGAATTGTTCGATGCGCTCGCGAACGCTGAGGACGTGGACGGGAAGATCGAGGCGGCTTCCCTCTTCCACGATGGGGATGAACCGGTCGAATTCCGGACCGGAGTGCGCGCCGGTGAGCGCGATGCGGACGGGGTGAAAAAGGTCCTTGCCCTTCGCTCCAGTTTCCGTTTTGATCTCGTTCATCCACGCCTTGAATTGCTCCGGCGAGACCGGGCCGGAATGAGCGGCAACGCAGGCGGCAAAGGCGGCGAGGACCCTTTGGGAGGTTTCCGTCGCCAGGATTGCGGCGTTCTCCTCATTGGCGCGAGCTGCCGCGGAGCTAAAGCGAAAGACGAAAGCAGCCTTCACCGGCAACTCATCGAGCTGGTTGACCGCGGGCAGAAACAGAGCCAGCAGCTTCCCGAACCATGCTTCGACAGAAGCGGTGGTGACCTGCCAGATGCCATGGTGCGACGGGAGCAGGCCCGCGCTGACGAAGTGCGACCACGCGAGGTCGGCGATCCGCTCCGGGTCGGCGGTCTTAAGGTAATGCCGGTTGAGCCAGTGCAGCTTTTCCCAGTCGAAGACGGCGGGCGAGGCAGTGACGCGCTCGATGCGGAATTCGCGGACCAGTTCCTCGAGCGAAAAAAGCTCGCGCGTGCCGCCCTCCGCGCCCCAGCCGAGCAATGCAAGGTAGTTCACGAGCGCTTCGGGCAGAATTCCGATGGCGCGAAAGCTGGCGACCGAGGTGGCTCCGTGGCGTTTCGACAGCCGTTCGCGATCGCTGCCGAGGATGGTCGACAGGTGCGCGAACTCGGGCGGCTTCCAGCCGAAAGCCTCATAAATGGCGACCTGTTTCGGGGTATTCGAGATGTGATCGTCGCCGCGAATGACGTGGGTGATCTCCATCAGCGCGTCGTCGAGGGTGACGACGTAGTTATAGACGGGCATGCCCGAGGAGCGGACGAGGATCGGGTCGCTGACCGTCTCGTTGGGAAACTCCACTGGGCCGCGCACCATGTCGTGGAAGCGCAGCGGGTGGTCGGGGATGCGCAGGCGCACCGCGAAAGGCTCGCCGGCGGCAGCGCGGGCGGCGGAATCGGCGTCAGAGAAAGCGCGGCAGTGCCCGGAATAGACCTGAGGGCGATGGGCTGCGGCGGCTTCATGGCGCTCCGCCTCCAGCTCTTCGGTGGTGCAGAAGCAACGGTAGGCTTTGCCTTCGGCGAGCAGGCGATCAGTGTGCTCGCGATAAATGCCGAGGCGCTCAGACTGCCGGTAAGGCGCGTGCGGGCCTTCGACGCCTGGACCCTCATCCCAGTCGAGGCCGAGCCACAACAGATCCTCCATGAGCTGGGTTTCGTGGCGCATCTCGCTGCGGTCGAGGTCGGTGTCTTCGATGCGCAGCAGGAAGGCCCCGCCCGTATGTCGCGCGAAGAGCCAGTTGTAGAGAGCGGTGCGCGCATTTCCTACGTGAAGAAAGCCTGTAGGCGAGGGCGCGAAGCGAACACGAGGCAGTTTGTCTGGCATGACCGGAGTCAAGTTCGATCCTATGGAAAGCAACAGGCGTGCGACAACTTTTCAGCGCAAAAGAACTAAACTAAGGGGTTTCTGTGAAGTAATCGGCAGGTCTTATGTGTCTCCGCTCTGTTCAACGATTGGCAAATAATCCGGTGAAGCCTTCCCGGAAGAAAGCATCGGGCTCCGCAATCATTCTATCTGTGCCGCTGGCCGCGATGTTGGCTGCGTGCGGATCGTCGCCTTCGCCTCAAACCAACCCTCCGAGCGGCCCGCCCACGTCGGGAACGGCGGATCAACGCGCCGACGCCCTGCTGGCGCAGATGACGCAGGCGCAGAAGCTGCAGATGGTGGCCGGCGGAGTGGCGAACGATCCCAATCTCGATTACGCCTTTCCGCGTGGCGCCGGGGGGTATATTCCGGGCGTTCCGCAACTCAGCATTCCGGCTTTGTATTTCGCGGATGGCAGCGTGGGCGTGGGCAATGGCATCGGACCCGCCACGGCATTGCCGTCTTCGATCGCCAGCGCCGCCGGCTGGGACGCGACTGCGGCCGTTCAGTATGGCACTGTGATTGGAACCGAGTTGAGCGACTACGGCATCAACGTCAACCTGGGCGGCAACACGAATCTGATCGGGCGCGAGCCGCGCGATGGCCGGACGTTCGAGACCAAGGGCGAGGATCCGATTCTTGCCGGGAAAATGGCCGCCGCGCATCTGAAGGGTGTGCAGGCGCAGCATGTGATCGCCGATATGAAGCACTACGCTTATAACGACCAGGAGACAGGACGCGGGACGGCGAACGCGATCATCGACGAGCGCGGGGGGCGCGAGAGCGACCTGCTGGCGTTCGAAATCGGCGTGAAAGATTCCAACGTGCAGTCGGTGATGTGTTCCTACAACCTGACCGGAGGCACCTACAATTGCGAGAACTCGCATCTGCTGACGGATGTTCTGAAAACCGACTGGGGCTTTACGGGATTCGTCATGTCGGACTGGCTGGCCACGCACAGCACAGTGAATGCGGCCAGTGCGGGCCTGGATCAGGAGCAGCCGGATCAGGAATATTTTTCTTCGCTCGCGACGGCGATTCAGAACGGGCAGGTGCCGCAGTCGCGGCTGGACAACATGGTGCATCGCATCCTGCGCGCCATGTTTCAGGTGGGGCTTTTCGATAATCCGCAGACTATCCAGCCCATTCCGGCGGCTGCCGACGCAGCCATTGCGCAGCAGGTCGAGGAGAACGGAGCGGTTCTGCTGAAGAACAACAATGGGGCCCTGCCGCTCAGCGCTGGCGTGCAGTCGATCGCTGTGATCGGCTCCCATGCGGATGTGGCTGTGCTCTCGGGCGGCGGATCGGCGCAGGTGCAGCCTGTAGGAGGTCCTGCGCTGACCAGCGGTTACCCTTGCCCGCCGTGCTGGTCGGAAGTGGTGTGGGATCCATCGTCGCCCATGAAGGCGATTGAGGCGATGGCGCCGGGAGCGAACGTGCAGTTTGCCGATGGGAGCAACGCGAACGCCGCGGCGGCGCTGGCCGCGTCGTCGCAGGTGGCCATCGTCTTTGTGAGCCAGTGGGAAAGCGAGGGCATGGATCTGCCCAGTCTCAACCTGACGGACCTTGCCGACACGACGCCTATCGATCAGGACTCGCTGGTGAGCACTGTGGCAGGGGCTAACCCGCACACGATCGTCGTGATTGAAAGCGGCGGACCTGTGGTGATGCCGTGGCTCAGCCAGGTGGGAGCCGTGCTGGAAGCGTGGTACCCCGGGCAGAGCGGCGGTCCGGCGATTGCCGATTTGCTCTTTGGCAAGACGAATCCGTCGGGCAAGCTGCCCATCACGTTTCCCGCCAGCGTGTCGCAGTTGCCACGGCCGACGATTCCAACGCCGCCGGACAGCACAACGCCGTTTGATGTGAATTGCTTTGAGGGCTTCAACGTTGGCTACAAGTGGTACGACTCCCAGGGACTGACGCCGCTGTTTCCGTTTGGGTTCGGGCTGTCGTACACGACCTTCACCCTCACCAGCCCTGCGATCGTGAACAATCTTGGTTCGACGAGTAATCCGAATATTCAGGTAACGTTGACGGTTACGAATACAGGGGCGGTGAGTGGTGCCGAGGTCGCACAGGTCTATCTGGGATTGCCGGCCGGCCTCGGTGAGCCGCCGCATCGCCTGGTGGGTTGGCAAAAAGTGACGCTGCAGCCCGGGGCGTCACGGGCATTGACCGTCGAAGTGGATCAAAATGACTCCTCGCATCCTCTGTCGTATTGGGACCAGACATCGGGCGCGTGGACCCTGGCGCCGGGTCAGTACACCGTCTATCTCGGCGACTCGGTTGGTGCGTTGACAACCGTGGGGACGTTCACCGTCGGGTCCTGACGCTGTCCATTTAGAACTACGACGCCATCCCCAGTCCCACAAGATTTGCGGCGGCGATGATGACGAGCATCCCGGTCCAGAGCAGGCGCACGGGTTTGCCCTGAGCGCCACGCCATTCACCGAGAGCCAGGCCGACAATACCGCCGAAGAGTACGTAGCCGCTCATATGCAGCATCCAGTTGACGAAGCTGAGGTGGGCAGGAATATTCGCCGCGCCCCAGGCATAAAAGAAGAACTGGAGGTACCACATGGTGCCGCCCGCAGCAGCCATAGAGCTGTTCAGGAGCAGGGTCGATCGAGTCTGCGACCAGTCGCGGCGGAGAGAAATGTCTTTACGCCAGGCGAGACGCCCGAAGCAGTAGGCGAAATTCACCAAGGCTCCGCCGCCCATGATGATGACGTAGCTGGGCAGCGCGGCGTAGAGCGGTTTCACCCCCACATGTTGCGCGGCTGCGGCGATCGGCTTTGCGGCGTCGATGGCGAAGGACATTCCCGACGAAAAAATGCCGCACATAACGGCGAGCAGGAGGCCTTTCCCCAGGCTGAATTCCTCGGCTCGTTTGCCGAGCCGCTGTTCCTTCTGATGGCCGGCCCAGGAGACGATGGCGATCCCGACGAGAGCCAGTCCGACGCCGGACATCGTGAAGAGCCCGCTGCGGCTGGTGAAGAGATAAACGAACTGCCCATGCAGGATGGGAGGAACGAGCGTGCCGACGACCAGCGTGACTCCTATGGCCACGCCGATGCCCAGCGACATGCCGAGATAGCGCATGGTGAGACCGTAGTTGACATTGCCTACGCCCCACATGCAGCCGAAAAGAAAAGTTTTGACAAAGACGCCGGTGGCGATGCCAGCGTAAAAGCCGTGAAAATCCGGAAGCAGGAGGAGGCTGACGATCCATGGCAGCAGAACCCAGGAGAAAACGCCGGCGACCGCCCAGGTGGTTTCCCAGGACCACTTCTTCACCTTCTCGATGGGCGCATAAAAGGACGCAGCTGAAGCGGCGCCGACCATATGCCACCCGATTCCGCCAAGAATGGCAGAGGACATTGCGACTCCTTTCCTGGCCTAAACGATCTGGACTTCGGCGAGCGCGGATGCTCTATCGGCGATTGACTGGGGCTGGAGCGAGCCGGAGGGCTGCTCGATCCGCGCCCATTGTAGGGCGAAATTGCCAAGCGTGGAGCTTTCGACGGAGCAGCGCCTGACCGGAAGGCCCGTGGCCGCGGAGGTGAGCGCGTTGAGGTACTCGTTCTGACCACCGCCGCCGACCACGCAGATGCGATGGGGGCGATGCGCAGTTATCTCCTCGATTTCGCGCAGCAGAACGCCATAGCGATGCGCGAGGCTGTGAAAAATGAGGTTGGCGTAGAGCGGGGCCGCTTCGGATCCTGTGGACAGCGGGGCGATGCCTTGCCGTTTGCGCTGATCGTTGATGCGCGCGGGCATGTCGCCGGGTGGGAGCAGAGCAGGGTCGTCGAGGTCGAGGGGGTGATCGGGCGCGGGCAGGTGCCGCGCCTCTTCGATGAGTTGCGCGATGCTCCATCGTCGATCGGAGTCCCAGGTGTTCATGCATTGCCGCAGCAGCCACATGCCGGGAATCCCGCGATGAAAGAGGGTACCGACGCCCACAGCGCCGAGATTGGTGAATCCGCGGGAATACGATTCGTGGCTGCGCAGAGTGTGGGCGAGCGGCACGCCCACCAGCGACCACGTTCCGGAGCTGATGTAGGCCCAGCCGCCGGGGCGCTCGGGAATGCCGGCGATCGCGGAAGCGGTGTCGTGACAAGCAGGCGCAATGAGCTGCGTCGTCGCAAACGCCGACAGACGGCGGAGATCGTCTCGCACTGGCCCCAGAGCCGTTCCTGGTGACACCAGTTTCGGGACGGCCGCGAGATCCAGGCCCAGGGCCTCGAAAATCTTATCCGACCACTGACGCGTCTCTACGCCGATGAGCCCTGTGTGCGTGGCGTTGGTGTACTCCGCGATCCGCGGCGCGCCGAGCCAGTACAGAATGTACTCGGGCAGATTGACCCACGGCGCGGCATTCGCGATGCCGTTGGTTTTGTCTGCATAGAGCTGATAGATCGTGTTGATGGGCTGAATCTGTACGCCAGTCTGGCCATAGAGAGAAGTCGGGGGAACGATGGCGTGGACGGCCTTGAACGCGCCCTGGGTGCGCTCGTCGCGATAGCAGAAGGGCGGCTCGAGCGGCCGCCCGGACCCGTCGAGACGGACGTAATCGACCGCCCAGCCGGTAACGCCGATGCTCGCGATGCCTTCCGGCGCCAGCTCCACACAAGCGCGAAGGCCGCGCTCCAGCTCGCTGCAAATGCGGTCGAGATTCCAGCGCAGCCCAGCGGAGCCGTGATCCTCGGGGCCATTTTCGAAGCGGCGGACCATCGAGATGCGAGGCTGGCCGCCTAGCCATTGCAACAGAGAAACACGGCAGCTCTCCGCGCCGAGATCGATGGCGATAAAAGCCGGTTTCTCGGCGTCGGAACCACTGCTCACCGCAGAAACGCCTCGGGTAACCCGCCGTCGACGGGAATCAGATGTCCCGTAGTGCAACGCGCGGACGCGCCGGCGAGGAAGAGAATCGCGCGGGCACAGTCGGCCGGCTCGATAGGCTGATGCGTGAGCGTGCGATTCGCGTAGTAGCCTGCCAGCAGGTCGCGCAGCTGATCGTCGGTGTCCGATGCATCGAAGGCAATTCCATATTTAGTGAGAGACGCGATAACGCGGTTGCGCGGAAACATAGTCGAGCCTTTGACAACCGTCGCAGGGCTGATGCCGTTCACGCGTACCCGCGGCGCCAACGAGACGGCCAGCTCACGCACCAGATGACTCAGCGCCGCCTTGCTTACGTCGTAGGCCTCGCTGCCGCGCTTGGGAACCACAGCGTTGGCGGAGCTGGTGAGCACAATGCTGCCGTCAAGCTGCTGGCTGGCGAACAGCTTCGCGGCTTCTTCCGCGAGCAAATAATTTGCGGTCACGTTGAGGGCAAGAGTCGTAGCCCACGTCGCATCCTCGATCTCGCCCTGAGGTGAGGAAGGGAAGATGGCGGCCGTGTTGATGAGAATGTCGAGTCCGCCAAAGTGCGCCACCGTGTCGCGGAGCGCCGCCGCGATCGAATGGCGATCGCGAATATCGACGGCGGTGGCGGCAATGGCTTCTTTGCCCGCAGTTGCACGGGCCTCCTGCGCTGCGGCTTCGGCGCCGGCGCCGTCACGGTCGGCGATCATCACGTGCGCTCCATGCTCAGCCGCGAGCAGAGCGGTCGCGCGCCCGATGCCGCTGGCTCCGCCGACAATCAGTGCGATTTTCCGGCTCAACTCCTTCTCTGCGGGTTGGCGGCGAATCTTCGCGTCTTCCAGCAGCCAGTACTCGATGCGAAACGCCTCCGCGGCGGGCAGCGCAACGTAGTTGGTGTAGACCTCGAAGGCCTCGCAGGGAGCAGCGGCTCCGGCCTGCGGCACATCCCTGACGACGGTTGCTCCTGCGAGAGCACTGGCCCCCTCCATCACGTGAATGGCGTTGGTGTAGAACTCCCCGACGACCCGCGACTCGGTTTTGCTCTTGCCGAAGGAAAACATACCGATGCCGGGAATGAGCACCACAGCTGGATTGGGATCGCGCAGGGCGGGAGACGACGCGACCTTGTGCTTGTCGTAGTACGCGGCATAGTCCACGCGATAGGTTTCGAGGGCCGCTTCGACTTTCTTCTGCAGTGTGGCGACGTCGTCGCCGGCCGCTGCCGGAACAAACAGCGGGCGAATCTTGGTGCGGATAAAGTGATCGGGACAGCTGGTGCCGAGATGCGCCAGGGCCGCGCCATCCTTTGAATTAACAAAGCGCAACACATCCGTGGAATCAGTCCAGCTTCCGATCATTCGCTTTTGCTGCGAGACACGTCCGCGCGCGAAGGGCAGTAGTTCCAGCGCAATGTCTTTGCGATTCTCGCGAGCCGGCAGCGCCGCTCCACCAAAAATGGCCGCGCCTTTGCGCTCGATATGCTCCTGAACGAACTGCCCGAGGTGATCGATCATCGTCAGTGTGTTCAGATAGCATTCGCGCTGTGCTTCGCCCCAGGTGAAGAGGCCGTGGCCGCCGAGCACGATTCCATCGCAGCCTGGGTTCTGAAGGACGGTGCGGCGCATCATCATGGCCAGCTCAAAGCCAGGGCGCTGCCAAGGCACCCACACGAGCGAGTGCTCGAAGGCGCGATTGAACTCCTCCATCTTCTCCTTCCCGTTGGCGGCCGCCGCCATGGCGATGGCCCAGTCCGGGTGCAGATGATCGACGTGGCGAAAAGGAAGGAAACCGTGCAACGGCGTATCGATCGAGGCGACCGTGGGGTTCACGCCGAACGTGCAAAGGGGGTACAGGTCGACGACCGCGTCTTCCTCAGCAACGCCCTTGTACTGCTGTTCGATGGCGAGCAGTTTGTCGAGATAGAGCGTGGCAAAACCGGCGCGTTTGATGCTGCCCAGGTCGCCGCCGCTGCCTTTGACCCACAGTACGTCGGTCCTTTGCCCGGTCAGGGGATCGGGCTGCTCAACTTTCGAACTGGTATTGCCGCCGCCGAAGTTGGTAATGCGCAGATCGGCTCCCAGCAGATTGGAGCGATAGCGCAGCAGCTCGGGTTCATCGAGTTTTGCGGCTGCTTTTTCATCCCACAGGTCCTGCAGATAGCGCAGGGCAGTTAGCGTTTTCATTGAGGCACCGTTCCAAATGATGACATAGCGATATCAACAGGGCAATTATTGCCAGCTTTGAATCCAAAATGATTTAATGCGGATTGGAAATGGATGAGTGATCAGGCGTAGGTGGCTACCGAGCGCGCATTCCGCTCCCGGCGCTCGCTCCGGATGCGTTCCACGTATCCGCTGGCGCGCAAAGCCGAGAGCGGATCGGCCGGGAGACTCCGCGCAACGCGCCACTCCTGGATCAAAGGCCGCACATCGAACCAGAACGCCTCTCGCACGCACTCTTCCGCTTCGACCAGACGGCAACCGTCCTGCAGGTTCGCCAGCCGGTCGCGGTCAACGAGCGTGGCTTTCGTGAAGAGTTCCTGAGCCGTGCAGACCGTCTGTACCATCGCCTCCATTTTTCCCTTCAGATTGTGGCTCTGATCGATCATGAACGCGGTCGTCGCCATGCTGGTGCTGTCAGAGAGGAGTTCGTGGAAGATGCGAAAAACCTGATAGGGATCAATCGAGCCGAGGGTCAAATCGTCGTCGGCATAACGGCGGTCGTTGAAATGGAACCCACCCAGCATTTTCTCGCGCAGCAGCCACGCCACGATCTGTTCTATGTTTTGGCCCTGATAATGGTGTCCTGTATCAACCAGCACGGACGCTTTGCGCCCCGCCTGGCGCGCCATCAGCAGCGCCATGCCCCAGTCGGCAAGGTCGGTGTGATAAAAGGCCGGCTCGAAAGGCTTGTACTCTACCAGCAGCCGCTGATCGTCGCCGAGGGCTTCATGGACTTCTGCGAGCGCTTCGGCCATCCACTCGATACGCCGGCGGATGCTCTGCGTGCCCGGGTAATTTGAACCATCGGCCAGCCACACAGAGACGTCGCGGGAACGCAGCGCCTTCGCGATCGCCACGGATTCCAGCAGATGATCGATTGCCATCCTGCGAATCCCGGAATCGGGATTGCAGATCGATCCGAACTTGTAACTCTGGCTCTCAAAGAGATTGGGGTTGATGGAGCCGGCGCGGACGCCAGTCTGGGCTGCCAGATCCAGGATTTTGTTGGCGTCGCGGAGGCCGTCCGGCAAATCCCAGGCGACGTGCAGTGCCAAGGTAGGCGTGGCTCCGGTGAGCGCGTTTACCTGCGCGGCGTCGGCGAACTTTTCCTCGATGGTGGCCGCGGCCTCAGGTTGCAGAAACTTGCCGAAGCGGGTCCCCGTGTTGGCAAATCCCCAGGAGGGCAGCTCAATCCGCAACGAATCGAGCGCTCGAATAATGCGGTCCCGGTGCGCGCTCAACGTCTGGTTCTCCCCATTGAAATAGGTTCCCACCTGGAATGCGCCCAGCCGCATAATACTCCCGATGCCCCGCACGGAGAAAGAAGAACGTGGTTTCTGGGGCGGTGGTTTTCGGGAACTCCGGCAGCGGGGAGAGCGAAACGAAGGGAGCGTTTTCTGTGACGCGTGTGTGTTTTCTGCTCAAGGTTCGAGCCGACAAGTTGGACGAGTACAGGCGGCGTCACCAGCAGGTGTGGCCGGAGATGCTGGACGCTCTGCGAGCCACCGGCTGGAACAACTACTCGCTTTTCCTGCGACCCGATGGCCTGCTGGTTGGCTATCTCGAGACTGAAGATTTTGAGCAGGCGCGTGCCTGCATGCAGGAGCATCCGGTGAACGCACGATGGCAGGCGGAAATGGCGCCGTTCTTCGAATCGCTGGAGCACGGAGCCGCGGATGCCAGTATGGTGCCGCTGGAACAAGTGTTTCATCTCGATTGAGGAATTAGGGCGAAGCTTCATGGTTCGCGCACATGCCGGGGATGTGCGGAAAGCTGCTCGATCTGCGCCCCTGCCAGCAGAAACGCCCCCACTCCGTAGGTGTAGCTCGAAGAAGGCAGGTAATGGGCGGGCGCGGCGCCGGTCTGCTGAATATTTCCCAGTCTCCCGTCCGCGTAAATCTGTCCCACGAGTCCGCGCCAGGCTTTGGCGATAATCGGCATGTAGCTCGCGCGATCGAGTACACCGTGATTCACGCCCCACGCCAGGGCAAAAGTGATCAGCGCGGAACCGGAGGTTTCCGGCTGCGGATAGTCCGCCGGGTCGAGCAGATCAGAATGCCACAAGCCGCTTTGTGGATCCTGCAGGGCGGCCACAGCCGCCGCCATCTCTCGCAACTGCGTTTCATATTTCGCGCGGCTCGGGCGATTCTTCGGCAGATCGTCGAGGGTGCGGGCAATGCCACCCATCACCCAGCCATTGCCGCGCGACCAGAAAACCGGATTGCCGCGTTCATCGGTCTTGTGCAGGAAGGTGACGTCGCGGTAATAAAGATGACGCTGCGGATCGTAAAGCAAGTCCGATGTTTCCTGCCAGTGTTTGTCGATGTAATCGAGATATTTTGCATCGTGCGTGGCCGCATACATCCGCGACCAGACCGGCGGCGCCATGAACAGGGCGTCGCACCACCACCACGGAATCTGCGCTTGCCCCTCGGGGATGCGTGCGGCTCCGCCTGCCAGCAAATCGTCAAGGGCGGCCCGCGTTGGTGCGATCTTTTCCGGCGACGGCCTCAGCAAATCCAGCTCGAGATAAGTTTGGCCGACGCTTTGATCGTCGGCATTAGGATGTTCGGAGCGAAGCTGCCATTGAAACTTTTCCGCCATCGCCTGCATTGCATCGCGATAACGCGGGTCGTCATGCGCTGGCGACGCCGCCATGAAGCCCGTGTAGAGCACGCTCCACGTCCAGATGCGGTCGAAATACGGTTGCGACCAGGCCAATTCCCAATCGGCAACTTTGCGCGTTGCCGCGCGCACGTCGGCGGGACGCAACGATGCGGAGATATTCGCTTTCGGGCCAGGGTTGGCGGGAGCATCGCCGAAATGGCGGTTGATGTCGCCAGTGATGGCTTGCTGCTCCTGGGGCGAGATGACCGGAGTTTGCGCGAGTAGCGGTGTGGCGGCCAGCAGTGCAGCGGCCAGAAGAAATCTTTTCATCACGATTCTCATCCTTTCGCGCGAGCTCATGGGGTGGAATTCCCTTCAGGTGTGGTGCTTTCGTTTGCGGGGACGATGCGCAGAGGTCCCAGAATTCCCGAGGGGAGCGGCTCCAGATGATCCATATCCTGGGGTGCGAAGCGCTTGCCGTAGCGCAGCCAGAGCAACCGGTAATCCGTAGGCGCGCGTCCCGCAAGC
>JBAVUB010000213.1:0-2674 GCA_049696575.1 Acidobacteriaceae bacterium
CTACCTGCCAGCCGCGGCGGCTGCACAAAATTCAGAAGCTCAGACCAGGCCTGCGACGCCTTCGCGTCTGGTTGAACCCATCGACGAGCATGTCCTGGCAACCCTGAAGGGCAATGTCCGCGCCGACGTGGCTCGGGCCCCGGACCTGGGCGCGGTGGAAGACGCGAAGCCCCTCAACCTGTTTCTCCTGCTCCAGCGCACTCCGGCCCAGGAGGCTGACCTCCAGAATCTGATCGCCCGCCAGCAGCAGCCCGGCGCCCCCGAATATCACCAGTGGCTGACCCCAACGGAATTTGGCGCCCGCTTCGGCGCTTCGCCGCAGGATATTGCGAAGCTAACCACGTGGCTCCAGTCGCACGGCTTCAAAGTTCGCAGTGTGCTCAACAATGCCAGCATGATCGACTTCGAAGCCACCGCCGGTCAGGTGCGCGAAGCCTTCCACACCCAGCTGCATTACGTCAGCCTGCGAGGCGGCAAATACCCCGCCCTGGTGCAGGATCCGCAGATTCCGGCCGCGCTGGCTCCGCTGGTGGCGGGCATCAAGGGGCTCAACAGGATTCCCCCGCTGACCAACCACACTGCGCCTCATCAAACCTCCTGGGATCAGGACACTCATACCTGGCACATCGTCAACCCCACCGCCGCGGATATGGCTTCGCCCGCCTATAGCACCGGCACCGGCCTTTACCTGGTGACGCCGCAGGATTTCTACACCATCTACAAGGTCAACCCGGTGTTTACGGGCGGGAACCTGGCCGCGAGTGCAACCGTCGCGGTGATCGAAGAAAGCGATATTGAGTACGGCACGGTCAATTCCGGCACCGGCGTGGCTACCGGCGGCGACGTTGCCACCTTCCGCACCCTCTTTGGCGTGCCCGGCACGCTCAACATGCACGTCTATCACGGCTACGGAACCGTCACCTGCAGCGATCCTGGCATCGACCCCTCCGCTAACGGTGAAGACGGTGAAGCTTCGCTGGACGCCGAGTGGGCCAACGCAACCGCTCCTTCCGCCAACCTGATCTTCATGTCCTGCGATGACATCGTCGATAACGGCATCTTCACCTCCATGGCGGCGCTGATCGACAACAGTCTCTCCGACGTCATGAGCCTGAGCTACGGCGAAAGCGAGCTCTACTACACGTCATCCTCGGATTACACGTCCCAGGACACTCTGTATGCGCAAGCCGCCACGCAAGGCCAGTCCATCTTCATCTCCTCGGGTGACTCCGGCTCCGATGTCAACGACCAGGACACTTCGGGCACGGCAACGTCCGGAATCAATGTGAGCGCTTTCAGCTCCTCCCCCCTGGTGACCGCAGCGGGCGGCACCGACTTCCAGGACGATTACGACGAATTGGAGGGCGGGCCGGCGCGGACCACCTACTGGAGTACCACCAACTCCACCTATTACGGGGATGCTAAAAGCTATGTTCCTGAAACGGCCTGGAACGGCAGTTGCGCCAGCAGCCTTCTGGCGGCGTATTTCGGTGACACTGGCGCGGGGTTGTGTGGCGCCAATGAGTACACCAGCGGCGACGTGGTGGGCGGTTCAGGCGGCATCAGCACCCATTATGCGGTGCCTTCCTGGCAAACCGGCACCTCCGGTTACTCCAACTCCATGCGCTCGCAACCGGACATAGCGGGATTCGCTTCAGTCGGTCCCTGGGGCCACTACCTGATCTATTGCGATTCACACGAAGGCTACACCTGTGCTTCTTCCTCGACTTTCGGCGGAGCAGGAGGCACCTCGTTTGTCGCCCCCTACATGGCCGGTGTCTTTGGTTTGCTTCGAACTGCCACCGGGTCGCGTCAGGGCGTGCTCAATCCGGCTCTTTATGCGTTGGCCAAGGCGCAATATGCTGCGTCGGCTACAAAGACATCGTGTTACGCCAACGGCCAGACGTCGAACACCGGTGTCACCACCAGCTTGCCCATTGCAGCCTGCATCTTTAACGACATCACCACCAGCAACAACGATGTTCCCTGCGCATCGGGATCGACCAGCTGCTACGTCAATTCCGGTAAGAGCTTCGGCATGTTGTCGTCGACCGGCTCCAGCTCGCTGACAACCGCCTTTGCCTCCGCCCCCGGCTTTGACCAGGTCACAGGCCTCGGCTCCATCAACGTCGCTACCCTGCTCGCCGACTGGAACACCGCCTTCACCAGCAGCACAGGACTCACGGCCAACCCCACTTCCATCAATTCCAGCCAGTCCACGACATTGACAGCGACTGTGACCGGTGGAACGCCGACAGGATATGTCGACACGCCTCCCGCAGTGACCGGCAGCATCACCTTCAAAGCCGGCACCACGACTGTGGGCAGCTGCACGCTGAGCAGCGGAACCTGCAACGCGATGGTCCCAGCGTCCTCGCTCCAGATGGGCGGCAACTCCATGACCGCGGTCTTCAGCGGAAGCGGGACCTATCCGTCGTCCACTTCCAGCATCGTCACTGTGACCGTGACGGGTGCATCCAAAATCACGCCGACGGTCACGGTGACGCCGGCCCAATCGACCATCACCGCAGACCAGTCCGATCAGGTGACGATCACTGTGAGCGGCGGCGGCGGGAACCCGACACCAACCGGCACGGTGCAACTCGGCACCACCGGCGGCTATGCCTCCGCGCCCACCACGCTGACCGCGGGCTCGGCGATGATCACCATTCCC
>JBAVUB010000214.1:0-5727 GCA_049696575.1 Acidobacteriaceae bacterium
GTCTAGTTGTGGATGGGCAGGCGCAGCCGCTGGCGCTGGGGCAGGATGCGGTGCTGAGTTCACGTTCGCCCGAGACAGCGACGGTGGATGCGGGGCTGGTGTTCATCGGGTATGGACTGCATCTGCCGGATTCGGGGTATGACGACTTCAATTCGGCTGAAGTGCCGGCGGGATCGCTGCGGGGCAAGATTATCGTCGTGGTCAACGGCGGCCCGGCGGATTTGCCGGGGGCACTGAAGTCGTTTGCGCGGACCTCGCCGATGCGGGAGGCGATGCGGGAGGCGGGGGTGGTGGGGATGGTGTCGATCCCGACGCCGAAGTCGATGGATTTTGGGTGGGATCGGATCGCTTCGAGCGCGTCGCAGCCGGGAATGTGGCTGGCGCCGGAGGCGGGCGATGAAGCGGTGGCGCGGCGGCATCCGGCGCTTGCCGACGATCACGATCCGATGTTTGCGGCGACGTTCAATCCGGCGCAGGCAGAGAAGCTGTTTGCGGGGACGGGGCATACTTTTGCGGAGTTGCTGGCGCTGGCGGATGCGCAGAAACCGCTGCCACGCTTCGACCTGAAAAAGCGGATGACGGCGACGGTGGTGACGGAGCGGGACGCGGTGGTTTCGCCGAACCTGGTGGCGAAGCTCGAGGGCAGCGATCCGGAGGCGGGCTTCGTGGCGGTGTCGGCGCACCTGGATCATCTGGGAGTGGGCGAGCCGATCCACGGAAAGACGATTTACAACGGGGCGATGGACGATGCGTCGGGCGTGGCGACGGTGCTGGAGACGGCGCAAAGTTTGAGTGAGGACGCTGCGAAGGGGATTCGGCCGCGGCGGAGTGTGCTGTTTGTTATTTTCACGGCGGAGGAGAAAGGGCTGCTGGGGTCGCGGTATTTCGCGGGACATCCGACGGTGCCGGAGTCGGCGATCAAGGCGGACCTGAACCTCGACATGTTTATGCCGCTGTTCGCGTTGCGGAAGCTGCATGTGCAGGGGCTGGAGCAGTCGACGCTGGCGGACGATGCGCAGCGGGTGGGGGCGGCGCATCATGTCGTGGTTGCTGGAGACCCGGAGCCGGATCGGAATTCGTTTACGCGAACGGATCAATATAGTTTTGTGCAGGCGGGCGTGCCGGCGCTGGCGATGAAGTTTGGCTGGGAGCCGGGGTCGCCGGAATATCACATGTGGCGGGCCTGGCTGCGGGATCGGTATCACTCGACGCAGGATGATTTGAGCCAGCCAGTGGATCTGGTGGCGGCGGCGCAGTTCAATTCATTTTTTGCGGATTTGGCGCGGGCGGTGGCGAATGATTCGGCTACACCGCATTATCTGGATACGAGTTTCTTTCGGCGGTTTGAGGTTGCACAGTGAAGTGCGAAGAAAGCAGGTGGCAGTGGGTGGAGGCGCCAAGTGCGTGGGTGGCGCGTTATCGGCACGAATGAAGAGCCCGCGGAGAAGGGCGTTCATTGGGGCGGGCCGGGGATTTTCCCAAAATGGGACGCCGGGAGGACTGACGACGGTACTTAGGGGGCGCATGCGGAGGTTGGTAATCTTGATTATTGGGCTGGATGAGCTTTAGCTTCTTGCTGTGGGGTGAACCTGGCGGGGTCGCATTGGGTTTGCCGGTTTTGGGGGTTTGGGTTTGGGGTTTGGGGTTTGGGTTTGGGTTTGGGGTTTGGGGCGACGGAGTTTTCCATGCCTCTGCTTCTGAGACAGCTGCCAGCGATCCATGGACGCGACAATTATCTGGAGTCCAGTTTTTCCAGGCGATTCGAGACAGGGCCGTGAGGCAGGAAGGCTAGATGACAACCAATGAATTATTGCTTGGGTCGATGGGAATCGCCATGTACGCGAATCCCTTTTTGCTACTTTTCGCGTGGATCGGGAGACTCTGCTTCACTTCACGAAAGACTGTTCGCGAATGGATCGGATGGATTTCGCTGGGACTTGCCTCAGCTGGTTTCCTTGCTTTTATTTGCTTCGTATCTCTGGGGGCCTCCGGTAGCTACGCCGGCCTTTGATCGATGGTTCAGGATCTGGCTGCGAGTTTCCTTCGTCGTTTCAACTTTGACGTTTCTTTTAGGTTTGGCAGGAACAGGAAAGAGGCAGTGGGTAGTGCCTGTGTCAGCGCTTGCGACCTTAGTGTCAGTCCTTTTTCAAAAAATCCTTGAATGAATGCGAGGGGTGTCGATGAGGCGGCGTGAATTTCTAGCTTCGGGACTGGCTACTTCGGCTCTGGCGGTGGCCGGACGGACGGGCGATTCGCAGGCTGCCACGGGAGGCAAAAGCCGGCAGTATTACGAGCTACGGAAGTATCTGTTGCGGCGCGATGCGCAGGTGCAGTCGACGACGAAGTATTTGTCGGAGGCGCTGGTGCCGGCGCTGAATCGGATGGGAATTGGGCCGGTGGGCGCGTTCACGGTGGACATTGGGCCGGAGACGCCGACGGTGTATCTGCTGCTGCCGTCGGAAAATCTGGAAACGCTGGTGGGCGCGGGGTTGAAGCTGCGCGAGGATGCGGCGTTTCTGGCGGCGGCGGAGCCGTTCTGGAATGCGCCGGACACGAGCCCGGCCTTTGAGCGGGTGGAGAGCACGCTGCTGATCGCGTTTGAGGGCTGGCCGCGACTGGTGACGCCGCCGACGACGGCGACGAAGGGCAAGCGGACTTTTCAGTTGCGCAGCTATGAGAGCGCGAGCGACCGCGATCATGTGCGGAAGGTGGAGATGTTCCACGCGGGGGAGTTTGAGCTGTTCCAGAAGGCGGGGTTCTGGAGGGTGTTTTTTGGCGATGCTCTGATCGGAGAGCGGTTGCCGCAGCTGACCTACATGCTGAGCTTTCCGGATCTGGCCCAGATGAATGCGATGTGGGATGCGTTCCGGAACGATCCGGAATGGAAGAAGCTGCAGGCCGATCCGCGATTCAGCTACGACCAGCTCGTCGTCAAGATTACGAACCTGGTGCTGAGCCCGACCGAATACTCGCAGGTGTGAGAGGAGCGATGGCGAGAGTGGGGACACGCAGGACGGGGACGGGTCGCGCTTCGCGCGATTCCCACATCTGCCAAAATCAGGCAGATGTGGGGCACCCGGTGTCGTTGCCGGCGCGACCGCCAGCGGGATATTCCGGGACACCTTTGGCGAAGAAGCTCGGCGTGAAGGATGGGCAGCGCACGTGGCGGTGGAAGATGCCGGCGAGCGTGGCGGAGGAGATCGCGGAGGGCGGGGTTGCGCCGGTTCTTGAGAGGACGACGCGCTCCGGGGTCCAGATGGCGCATGTTTTTGTAACTCGGAAGGCGGAGTTGGCGGGGTTAGTGGAGCGATTGCAGCCGGTGTTGGCGCAGGATGGAGTGATTTGGGTTTCATGGCCGAAGAAGGCTTCGGGCGTGGCTATCGATGTGACGGAGGACACGGTGCGAGAGGTGGCGCTGCCACTGGGGCTGGTGGACATTAAGGTGTGCGCGGTGGATGCGACGTGGTCGGGGCTGAAGCTGGTGATCCGGAAGTCGGAGCGCAGAGCGACGTAGATTTCGCTGATTATTTCGACACGGGCCGGCGGGGGCGCTGTTTGGGAGAGATGGATTTAATGATGAGGCGGCGGGGCTGTGTGGGATCGATCTGTTTCGCGGAGAGTTCGAGGGCCTGGGCGATGAGCTCCTGGACGGCGGGCGAGTCGAGCAGGGCCGGGTCTTTGAGCTTGATGTGGCGGGCCTGATTGCCGCCGCCCTCGAGGCAGGCGCCGGGATCGCGGAGACGCGTACCGTTCATCAGGAAAAAGAGGCTGACCCAGCGCGGGAAGAGCGCGATGGAGAAGATGGCATCGGAGGTGCGGTCGGTGGGGCTGAATCCGATGGCAAGGGCGTTGTAGTTGTCGTAGACGAGTTCGAGGGCGCCGGGAAGACGGGTGCGCATTTTGCGGAGAGCGGTGCGGGCCTGGGCAGCGACGTCGGGGGTGAACTTGTCCAAAAATCCATCCAGTTGGGCGGCCGGGGACGGGCTGGCCGTGGTGCGAGCCGCGGATTTTTTCTTCGCGGACTTCGTCGCGGGCATCTGCTTCGCGGTCACGGTCTTGCGCGGCGGCATGGTGCGGGTAGGGTAGCACTTCTTTTTGGCGGCCGTTGACTGCGATGCAAAGCAAAAAGCCCGCTGCGGAGAACGGGCTTTTGCGGCAAGGGAAAAGACGGCGTTATTTGTGGAGGACCTTTCCAGCGCTGGCATCGACGATGGTGGCGTAGCCGGCGGCCTTGGTTCCCCACATCACGTACCAGACGGGCACCTGGAATTTGTAGGTATCGCCAAGTTCAAATGCCCCGAGATCTTTGCCGGGATTCTGCTTCAGCCAGTCGGCGGCACCGGCGGCAGCGGCGGTGTAGGCAGCGTCGGAGTCGACATTGAAGCTGGTGACGTCGATGGGCATCGCGTCGCGGGTTTCGCCGCCCCAGGGCTGCGCGAGGCCGGCAACGACGCCCTTGTAGATATTGGGAGGGGCATCGGCGATGGAGTCGCTGAAGGTTTCGTACTGGTGCAGGCTGGGCGAGGCGAAGACCGCTTCCCACATAGCAGCTCTGCCAGCGGCATTTTTGAAGCCGGGAACTTCTTTCGCGGTGACGCGAATGGCTTCGACGTCGGGGGCCCAATTGTGGGCGGCTTTATACATCGGCCAGAAGGCGGTCTTGGCGGTGATCAGCTCGGGTGGGGCGGCAGGTTGAGCCTGGGCCGCGGTCGGAGCGGCGGGTTTAGAGGTGGACTGCGAGCATCCGGCAAGGAGGAGCACGATGCTCACTGCAGCGGTTGCCGATGGTTGGAGCCAGGTGGTCATCGGAGTCCTCCAATCGCCTCCTGAATTTCTCGCAGCGGATGGAGGCGGTGATACGTTTCCGGTTGATAACAGTACCACTTTGCGAGGTCCGGGGATGTGCGAAATATCACAGGGGGCGGAACGGGGAAGGTTCTGGGGACCTTGGATTTGCGGGCTGGGACGCAAAAAGCCCGCTCCGATGGGAGCGGGCTTTTCGATGTTATGCCGGCGATCACCTAATCTCCCACACACTTTCGCGTGCAGTACCATCGGCCCGGCGAGGCTTAACTTCCGTGTTCGGGATGGGAACGGGTGGGACCCTCGCGGTATGGTCACCGGCAAAGTTGGAGACGTCGAGATCCTTCGCGCAGAGCGCTCGGGATTTCGGCTGCGGGCTCAAACGCCCGCAAAACGCCTCAACCTGAGCGACGCCTGGCGGGTAGTTTCTCCCACGGCCGAGGGATCCGGACAGTTTCTTCATCGGACCGCTGTCGGCAGACTGGCGTCACAGCTTATGGCTGGCCGGGAGAGAGCGAGCGGACTCACTACCCCCCGGACCAGGAAAACGAAAATCGATTGGGCTACAAGGCGTATTGAGCGCCTCTGCAGAGTTGCTGCGTCTTTGCGGTCGACGCGAGCAGAAACTGCGCAGAGTTAATTCTATGATTAAGCCGAACGGGCGATTAGTACTGGTCAGCTGCACGCATTACTGCGCTTTCACCTCCAGCCTATCAACCAGGTGGTCTTCCTGGGCCCTTCAGGGAGATCTCATCTTGGGGCGTGCTTCCCGCTTATATGCATTCAGCGGTTATCACAACCGAACTTCGCTACCCAGCCGTGCCATTGGCATGACAACTGGAACACAAGAGGTTCGTCCATCCCGGTCCTCTCGTACTAAGGACAGCCCCCCGCAAATCTCCTACGCCCACAGCAGATAGGGAC
>JBAVUB010000215.1:0-8943 GCA_049696575.1 Acidobacteriaceae bacterium
CCCGAACCCGGCCCGCTAACCCGCACATCCACCGAGCGGACGCCATGATCGCGCGCCATATTCGCCGCATTCATGGCCGCCTGCTGCGCCGCGAACGGCGTGCCCTTGCGCGATCCGCGAAAGCCCAGCGATCCCGAGCTCTTCCACGACAGCGTGTTGCCCTGCTGGTCGGTGATCGTCACGATGGTGTTGTTGAACGACGCCTGAATGTGCACCAGACCAAATGGCACATTCTTCCGCTCGCGCTTCTTGAACTTCTTGTTCCGCGCGGCTTTGCCTGTAGCTGTCTTTGCCGGTTTCTGGTCCGCCATTAGGTCTTCGCGCTCGCTTTCTTCTTGTTGGCCACCGTGCCCTTACGCGGTCCCTTGCGGGTGCGGGCATTGGTGTGGGTGCGCTGGCCGCGTACCGGCAGGCCGCGGCGATGCCGATGCCCGCGATACGACTGGATGTCCACCAGCCGCTTGATGTGCATGTTGATGTCCTTGCGGAGATCCCCTTCCACATCGCCCTGCTCTTCGATGACCTGGCGAATGCGATTCACCTCGTCCTCGCCCAGATCCTGGATCTTCTTGAACGGATCGACATGCGCGATGCCCAGAATCTTCAGGGCGCGCGGATTGCCGATCCCGTAAATGTACGTCAGCCCGATTCTTGCCTGCTTGTTGCGGGGAAGATCGACGCCTGCAATACGTGCCATACGGTATCCTTCGTGTTGCCCCGGAAGCCTGTCCCGGAGCGGTTATTCCGGTCGAATCTCGAACCGGAGTTGTAAGAGCCTGAGTGCAACAACCTCGGGGTTCATCGCAAGCCTTACCCTCGGCTAACTCGCCCCAGCTTCTTTCAACTTCGGTAAGAAGCTCAACTCTATTGTGTAACGCCTCTTCTGAGCCCGGTGCCCTGTGCCCGGAGCCCTGCTTTTCAGCCCTGCCGCTGCTTGTGTTTCGAGTTCACGCAGATCACCCGCACCACTCCACGACGATGGATGACCTTGCACTTATCGCAAATCTTCTTAACCGATGCCCGAACCTTCATGAAACCTCAGCTTCCTGCTTTTCGCTACCGGCTACTGGCTACCGGCTACTGGCTGTAGCTCGCTCCGCGAGCTACTTATATCGATACACAATCCGCCCGCGATTCAAATCGTACGGACTCAACTCCACCGCCACCCGATCGCCAGGAAGAATACGGATGAAGTTCTTCCGCATGCGTCCGGAGACGTGGGCCAACACTTCGTGCCCGCCGCTGCTCTCCAGCTTCACCTTGAACATCGCATTCGGCAACGTCTCAAGCACCGTTGCCATCACCTCAATCGCGTCTTCTTTCGACAATCGTTATCCTTAACTGCGGTTATTACCCCTATCCGCGTCTCGTCCCGAATCCCTCAGGTGCGCGACCGCGGCTTCCACTTCCGCCGCCACGGCGCTCACCGGCTTGCTGCCGTCCACGGCTGCGAAGCGCCCCAGAGCATGGTAATGCTCCACCACCGGAGCCGTCTGCGAATCGTAGGTCCGCATCCGCTCCTTGAAAACTTCCTCAGTATCGTCTGAGCGCCGTTTCAGTGGTGTGCCGTCCCGGTCGCACTTCTCATCGACCTTCGGCGGCTGTAGGTAAATGTTGTAAATCGTCCCGCAGACTGGGCAGATGCGCCGCCCGGTAATACGGCGCAGTAATTCATTGTAACCGACCTGAATACTCACAGCAATCACCGGCAGCGCCCCGGCCTCGGCCCCCACATGCTCATCCAGCCACTTCGCCTGTCCCAGCGTCCGCGGATACCCGTCGAGGATATAACCGTTCGCCGTGTCCGGTTCCTTCAGCCGCTCGGCGACCATCTCGTTCACCAGGTCATCGGGAACCAGCTTGCCCTCGTCCATGATCTGCTTCGCCTTCACTCCCAGCGGCGTTCCATGATCGCGGTTCTCGCGCAGCAAATCACCCGTGGAAATCTGCGGAATCCCCCACTTCGCCGCCAGATCTTTCGCCTGCGTTCCCTTGCCTGCGCCCGGAGCGCCCAAAAGAAGTATCGGCCCCGGCTTCCCTTTTAACGATCCACTCGCGTCCACATGCGTATCCGCCACTGCCAGCGTCATTACCAGGCCCGCCTTCCACGAACTCTCCCGCTCTTCGGAGAAAATCCTTCATAGTGCCGCATGATCAGCTGCGACTCAACCTGGTTCACGGTATCCATCGCTACTCCCACCACGATCAACAGCGACGTGCCGCCAAAATAGAAGTTAAAGCCAAGCCCGTTGGTCACCCATAGCGGCATGGATTCGAAGAACCGCCCCACCAGCCAAAGATGGTTCAGGTGAATGCCGCTGATCATCAGCTGCGGGATGATCGCCACTACGATCAGGTAGAGCGCGCCCACCATCGTGATCCGGGTCAGAATCTCGTTGACATAGTCTGAAGTACGCCGCCCCGGCCGGATCCCGGGAATAAATCCGCCGTACTTACGCATGTTATCGGCGATATCGTCGGGCCGGAACACGATCGAGATATAGAAGTACGCGAAGAAGACAATCGCGATCATGTACAGCAGCTCGTACGCCGGCTCGCCCGCGCGCAGCGCATCGAAGGTGCGCGAAAGCCACGCGCTGTTCTTTACGAACGCCGCCTGCCCAAACAGCATCGGCGCTGAAAGGACCGAAGCCGCAAAAATAATCGGCATCACGCCGCCCGAGTTCACCCGCAGCGGAAGATGCGTGGACTGGCCGCCCATCAGCCGCCGTCCCACGATCCGCTTGGCGTACTGCACCGGGATGCGCCGCTCGCTGCGCTCCACAAAGACGATGAAAGCCACAATGGCAATCATCGCCACCACCAGCAGGATCAGCGCCGGAACCGTGAACACTCCAAACCGTTGCGATCGCGCCGTGCTGATCAGATCGGCGATGCCCCGCGGCAGCCCGACCACAATGCCCGCGAAGATCAGCAGACTCATCCCGTTGCCGATGCCGCGTTCCGTGATCTGCTCGCCCAGCCACATGATGAACGTCGTGCCCGCGGTCAGCGTGATCACCGTCATCGCGATAAAACCAAGTCCCGGATTCAGCACCAGGTTGCCCGACGAGCTGCGCAGCGCGATCGCAATGGCCGCCGACTGGATCACACCCAGGCCCACGGTGACATACCGCGTCCACTGCGTGATCTTCCGCCGCCCGATCTCGCCCTCTTTTTGCAGCTTGGCCAGCGGTTCATACACCACGGTCAGCAGCTGAAAGATGATCGAGGCCGTGATGTAGGGCATGATGCCCAGCGCAAACACCGTCAGGCGCCGCAGGTTGCCGCCGCTGAACAGATCCACCAGCCCCAGCGAGGAGCCGGCCTGATTGTTGAAGAAATTCTCCAGCGCCGCTACGTTCACGCCCGGCGTGGTGATGTGCGCGCCTAACCGGTACACGGCCAGAATGCCAAGAGTAAACAGGACACGCCTGCGCAGGTCGGGGACGCGAAAGATGTTCAGGAACTTCTCAAACATGAGTCGGTGCTCTCATCATAAGCTTTTCGCCTATGGCTCGCTTTTCGCTCGCCTTTGGCTAATTGCTTCTCGCTGTCTTCTTAGCCAGTTTGCCCGCGGGCTTCGCTGTGACTTCTCCACCCAGCACAATCGCCTTGCCCCCGGCTTTTTCAATCTTCTCCGCCGCGGATTTCGAGAACTTGTGCGCATGCACGGTCACTGCGACCTTCAGCTCCCCATCCCCCAAAATCTTAATCAACCCGTTCCGCTTCTTCACCAGACCCAGTTCGGTGAACTTCTCCAGCGTCAGTTCCTTCTCGCCCAGCTCCGCCAGGCGATCCAGATTCACTACGGTGTACTCGGTGCGGAAAATGTTCGTGAAGCCGCGCTTCGGCACGCGGCGATGCAGCGGCATCTGGCCGCCCTCGAAGCCGCGCATCAGGCTCGACCCCGAACGCGATCCCTGGCCCTTGTGTCCGCGCCCGGAGGTCTTCCCGGTTCCGGAACCCATGCCCCGCCCGATGCGCTTCTTATTCCGATTCGCCTTCTTCGGCGCTCGCAGATTCGAAAGATTCATTTCTGTCCTCATTTCAGTGCCCAGTCATCACTGTTCACTGATCACTGTTCACTGCACTATTCTCACCAAATGCGGAACCGTCCTCACCATGCCCCGAATCGACGGCGTATCTTCCCGCACCACAACCTGGTTCAGCCGCGTGAAGCCCAGCCCTTTGATCACGCGCTTGTGCTTCACCGGCGCCTGAATCATCGACCGGAAATACTGAATCTGGATCGTTGCCTTCGCCGCCGCTTTCGCCGGAGCCTTGCCTTCGTGAGCAGCCTTCGCCGCCGCCGGAGTCTTCGTTGTCTTCGCTGCTTTCGTCTCCGCCATTACTGAATCTCCTGCACCTGTTTGCCGCGCATCGCCGCCACCTCGTTGCGATCGCGCAGCTGCACCAGCGCGTCGAACGTCGCTTTGACGACGTTGTGCGGATTCGCCGTCCCCAGGCTCTTGGTCAGCACATTCTGCACGCCCGCCGACGTCATCACCGCGCGCACCGCGCCGCCGGCAATCACGCCCGTACCTTCAGGAGCCGGCTTCAGCAGCACCTGCCCCGATCCATACCGCCCCAGCACCTGATGAGGAATGCTCGTCTGCGTCAGGTTCACGCGCACCAGGTTCTTCTTCGCTGCCTCAATCCCCTTGCGGATCGCCTGGGGAACCTCGCGCGCTTTGCCCGAGCCGTAGCCAACCACACCAGCCCCCGGATCGCCCACCACCACCAGCGCGGCGAACGACATGTTCTTGCCGCCCTTCACCACCTTGGTCACGCGGTTGATCGAGACCACCTGATCCTTCAGGTTGTACTGCCCGGAATCCAGCTTCTTCTTCAAGATCGCCATTCGCTTCCCTTCAATCCCTGTTGCCTGCCCTAGAACTCTAACCCTGCTTCGCGCGCAGCATCCGCCAACGCCTTGATACGACCGTGATACAAGTACCCACCGCGGTCAAAGACCACCTTCTTGATGCCCTTCTCCTTCGCGCGCTCAGCAATCTGCTTCCCGATCTCCTTCGCCGCCGCTACGTTGCCGCCCGTCTTTGCCTTCGCGGCCACTGTCGACGCCGACACCAGCGTCACGCCCTGGCTGTCATCGATGACCTGCGCGTAAATGTGGTTCAGCGAGCGATAGACGTTCAGCCGCGGCCGCTCCGTCGTCCCCACCATCTTGCGGCGTATCCGCGTATGCACGCGCTGCCGAATCTCATTTCGTTTCCTTAGTGGAATCATTCCTTCTCTTCCTTCCTAAAAGCGAAGCCGCATGGCGGCCTCGTTCGGTTTGTACCGCAGCATAGAGCGTTCTTCGCTTAGCATTCAGAAATTCCTCTCAGATCCGAACCATCGTTTCTGTACGCTATCCGCTATCCGCTGTCCGCTGCTCTTACTTCGCGCCCGTCTTACCCACCTTCTTCTTCAGCCGTTCATCGGAGTAACGCACACCCTTGTTCTTATAAGGATCGGGCTTGCGCAACGACCGCATATCGGCCGCTACCTGTCCTACCTTCTGCCGATCGATGCCGCTGATCGTCACCTTCGTCTGCTTCGGATCGATCGCCGCCGTGATCCCCGTCGGCAGCGGAAACTCGATGGGGTGCGAATAACCCAGCGTGAACACCACGGTATTCTTGCCCTTCAGCTCCGCGCGGTACCCAATGCCGACAATGTCCAGATCCTTCGTCCAGCCTTTGGTCACGCCATCCACCGCGTTCGCAATCAGCGCCCGCGTCAGCCCGTGAATCGCCGCCTGCGAATCGTTCTCCCGCACCGCGTGCACGTGACCGTCCTTCGTCTCCAGCTTGATGCCCGCCGGAATTACCTGCTCCATCTTGCCCTTCGGCCCTTCTACGGTCACCACGCTGCCCTCCACGGAGTACTTCACTCCCTGCGGCAATCCAATCGGCTTATTCCCTATCCGTGACATCTTCAACCCTCTGTGGCTTGCGAGTCTCGGCGTCGCTTGCGCTCTGCCGTTCCACTGCAGCCTTCTCGGCGAGTCTCACTCGCCTGACTTACCCAACTCAATCCCGGACCAACGGCCCGGCTACAACTCTTTACCCGCAGCGGATGGCGCCGAAGGCGCGCCCGCCCGAGCCGGCAAGGCTCACCAAATCTCGCACAACACTTCGCCGCCCACGCCCTCGCGCCGTGCCTGGCGTCCCGTCATCACGCCCTTCGGCGTAGTCATGATGCTGATCCCCAGCCCGCCCTGCACCCGGCGAATCTCTTCGCGGCCAATGTATACACGGCAGCCCGGACGCGAAACACGTTCGAGGTCGCGAATCGCGGCTTCGTTGTTCGCCCCGTACTTCAGGTACACCCGCAGCACCGCCCGCCCATTCTCTTCCGTCGTCTTGAAGTTCGAGATGTAGCCCTCTTCCTTCAGAATGCGGGCAATCTCCGCCTTCAGCTTCGAGGCCGGAACATCCAGCTTCTGGTGACGCGCGCGAATTGAATTGCGAATCCGCGTCAGAAAATCCGCTACCGGATCGGTCAAACTCATCGTTTCTCCTTCATTCCCCGTTCGCTCCACTCATCCTGCTCAACCAGCGGAGAACCAGCGGGAATGCTTCTTCTTCCTCTGACTTTGAGCTCTCGCCCTCCGTCAAAACTTGTTTTGCGGCCGAAGGCCGCGTCCGCCTGGACGGCTAGTCCCTACCAGCTCGATTTCACGACGCCAGGAATCTCACCCTTCAGCGCCAGCCCCCGGAAACACAGCCGGCATACTCCAAACTTCCGCAGGAACGCTCGCGGCCTTCCGCACAGCTGGCAGCGGTTGTGCTGCCGGCTTTTGAACTTCGGCTTCCTCGCGTCCTTCACTCTCTTTGCTGTCGTTGCCATCTCTCGTAAACCCTCAATTCCCTTTACGCTGTCGTCCGAAACGGCATCCCGAACTGCCGCAGCAGCGCGCGCGCCGAGTTATCGTCCAGAGCCGACGTCACAATCGTGATGTTCATGCCCTTCAGCTTCTCTACCTTCGCGTAATCGATCTCCGGAAAGATCAGCTGGTCGCGAATGCCCAGCGTGTAATTGCCGCGACCGTCAAAGCTCTTCGTCGATACACCGCGAAAATCGCGAACCCGCGGCAGCGCCACCGAGATCAGCCGGTCAAGAAATTCGTACATCGTGTCGCCGCGCAGCGTCACCATCGCCCCGATGGGCATGTTCTCGCGCACCTTGAATGCTGCAATCGACTTCTTCGCGCGCGTGGTCACCGGCTTCTGCCCGGCAATCGCCGCCAGATCGCCGGCCAGCGGATCGAGCATCTTCGAGTTCTGCGTCGCCTCGCCCAGCCCCATATTCAGCACGATCTTTTCCAGCCGCGGCACCGCCATCGGATTCTCCAGACCCAGTTCCTTCTGGAGCGCGCCCTTGATTTCCTTGTGATACTTCTCTTTCAGTCTCGCTGCCATTTCCTTTTCTCTTCTCTCTTCTCCGCTCTCGAATTGGCCTCTCGCCGTCTACCGTTTCGGAGCGTCCTGTTCGCTTTTCGCTCCGTTCTTACTCGGCTCTTGCTCGGTTCTTGCTCGGTTCTTGCTCGGTTCTTGCTCGCTGTAAGCTCGCGTTAACTACTTCTTCCTCGCCTCAATCGTGCCGCCGCACTTCTTGCAGATCCGTACCTTCAGGTCCCCTTCAAACTTATGCGCCACCCGCGTCGGCTGATTGCAGCTCGGGCAGACCAGCATCACATTCGACCGCGGGATCGACGCTTCCTGCTCCGCAATGCCGCCCTTGGTCCGGCGCTGCGCATTTTCCTTCAGGTGCTTCTTCACCACGTGCACGTGCTCCACCAGCAGCCGCCCCGTGTCGGGATACACGCGCAGCACGCGGCCCTTCTTGTCCCGGTCGCTGCCGGAAATCACCTGCACCGTGTCGTTCCGCAAAATGTCCAAACTCGCCATAACCTCTCTGTCCTCAATCTTCGTTGCCAGCTACCGGCTACCGGCTGCCTTGCTCCTGAAGTTCAAAGAACTTCCGGAGCAAGGCTCACAATCTTCAGAAACTTCTTCTCGCGTAACTCGCGCGCGACCGGCCCGAACACGCGCGTTCCCACCGGCTCCCCGCCGTCATTGATTAGTACCGCTGCGTTCGTGTCGAAACGAATATAAGTTCCGTCCCGCCGCCGCGTCTCTTTCCGGGTGCGGACCACCACCGCTTTCACCACCTTGCCCTTCTTGACCTGCCCGTCCGGCGAAGCTTCTTTCACAGCCGCCGTAATCACATCGCCGAGCCCAGCCTTCGATCCGCTCGATCCACCCAGAGGCAGAATCATCTGCAGCTTGCGCGCGCCGGAGTTATCGGCGACCTCGAGCATCGTTCTCATCTGCACTGCCATGGCACTTTCTCCTTCTCGCCGTCGCGGTCCTTATTTCCGCTGCCGCGATCTCAACCTACAACGCATTTGCCTTACTCCGCCGCAATCCCCGCCGCCACTTCCGCTTCTTTTACCTGCGCCAGCGCCGAGCGCCGCACAATCTCTTCCAGATTCCACCGCTTCAGCTTGCTCAGCGGCCGCGTCTCGCGGATACGCACCACATCGCCCACCCGCGCCGTGTTCTGCTCGTCGTGCGCGTAGAACTTGCGCGTCGACCGCACAATGCGCTTGTACTTCGCGTGCGCCTTGCGCATTTCCACTTCCACCACGATGGTCTTCTGCATCTTCGTCGAGACCACCGAACCCACCTTCTCATTGCGACGCGATTCTTTCTTCGTTTCCGCCGCGCCCGCTTTTGCTGTGCTGCTCGCTGTTGCGCTCATCGCCTAACCCTTCTTCACGCTTGTGGATCTCGACGCCGCCTTCTTGCTCGCCGAGGGCTTCGCCGACTTTCTTGCCGCCGCCGTCCTGCCGCTGCTCTTGTGCGCAGGCGCCGCGCTCTTCACGGCCTTCTTCTTCGCCGGCTTCGCGGCCTTCGCCTTCACTGGCTT
>JBAVUB010000216.1:0-1602 GCA_049696575.1 Acidobacteriaceae bacterium
CGCCCGCGGCGACTGGCATCTCGAACTCACCCGCGACCTGCGCCTCCGCCTCACCCAGCAGGCCCCCGAAAATTTCTGCCGCCCCTCCGTCGACGTCCTCTTCCGCACCGCCGCCCAGGTCTGCGCCGGACGCCTGCTCGGCGTTGTCCTTACCGGCATGGGTTCGGACGGCCTCGCTGGCTCTCGCGCCATCCGCTCTGCAGGCGGCTGCGTCATTGCGCAGGATGGCGCCACCAGCGTCGTCTGGGGCATGCCCGGCGCGGTCGCCAATGCGGGCCTTGCCAACAAAATCCTTCCCCTCGACGCCATCCCCGCCGAAATCCTTCGCTACGTCGCCTCCCCCTCTCCGCACCCGCACCGCACGGAGGCCGTCGCCCCGTGACCGCCTCCGCCATCGACTTCGAGTACCTGCGCGCCGTCGTCATGCGCAACTCCGGCAATCATGTCGATCCCTCCCGCGACTACCTTTTCGAATCGCGCCTCCAGCGCCTGCTCCGCGACCGCGGTCTCCAGTCCCTCAGCCAGCTCGTCTCCGCCCTTCGCTCCGAACCCGGCGCCAGCCTCCAGCGCTCCGTCGCCGAGGCCATGACCATCAACGAGACCAGCTTCTTTCGCGATACCTCCACCTTCGACCTCCTCCGCGAACAACTCCTCCCCGCGCTCATCGCCGCCCGCCAAACCACCCGCATCCTCCGCTTCTGGTCCGCCGCCAGTTCCTCGGGCCAGGAAGCCTACTCGCTCGCCATGATGCTGCGCGAGCATTTCCCCCTGCTCGCCGGCTGGCGCATTGACATCCTCGGCACCGACATCTCCGCCGAGATGGTCGAGCGCTCCAGCGCAGGCCGCTATCAGCGCATCGAAGTCAACCGTGGCCTGCCCGCCCGCTTCCTGGTCAAATACCTCGTCCGCACCGACGACGAGTGGGAAATCCACCCCGACATCAAGCGCGTCTGCCGCTTTCAGCAGCGCAACCTCTGCCAACCCTTTCCCACCGGCGAGTCCTTCGACGTCATCTTTCTGCGCAACGTCATGATCTACTTCCCCCAGGACACCCGCCGTCAGGTTCTCCTCGGCATGCATCGCTCGCTCGCCCGCGACGGCGTTCTCTTCCTCGGCCTCTCCGAGCAGCCCCGCATGGAGACCCACTGGCAAACCATGCTGACCCCCAAAACCGTCTGGTACAAACCCCTCCCCGCCTGGTAAAAGCCCGAGCGGGAGGCGAGCCAACACCGGGTACAAATCCGGGTGCCCCATGTCCCTGCGTTTGGGGACATGGGATACGCGCAAGGCGCGCCGTTCTCGCTAACAGCTCGTCTTTTGCCGGGTGCCCCATGTTCCTGCAGTTGGGAACATGGGAATCGCGCAAAGCACGACGCTCTCGCCTTTCCGCTCGCCTCTCGGGCGCCTCTTGCTCGTTTTTCGCTCGCCTTTCCGCTCGCCTCCCACTCGCCTTATCCTCACCACAGAGATGGCCGCGAAAAAATCCATCCCGGAATCGCCGCGATCCTCCTCGCCCGAGGTCGCGATCCCCGACCCGCTCGCCCTCTTCCACCCCATCACCCGCGCATGGTTCCGCGCCGCGCTCGGTGCGCCCACCACCCC
>JBAVUB010000217.1:0-3284 GCA_049696575.1 Acidobacteriaceae bacterium
CAAGCTCTTCGGCGGCCGTTACGCGCTCGGCCAGCGCATCCGCCTCAACGGCATCGGATTCACCGTCATCGGCGTCCTCGAACCCAAAATGCAGGAGGGCGATGACGACGTCAATCGCCAGGTCTACATCCCCCTCAACACCTTCCAGGATTTCGGCGACCTCAAATATCTCGGCGGAATCTGGCTCACGTACCACGGCGACAATCAGGTCGTCGAGCAGGCCGTCCGCAACACCCTGGCCGCGATGCACAATTTCCTGCCCTCCGACCACAATGCCATCTTCGTCGCGAATCTCATGCACCAGCTCCGCCAGTTCCAGGTCATCACCATCGCTCTGGAGGCGCTGCTGCTCTTCATCGGCGCGCTCACCCTCGGCATCGCCGGCATCGGCCTCATGAACATCATGCTGGTCGCCGTCCAGCAGCGCACCCGCGAGATCGGCATCGAGAAAGCCCTCGGCGCGCGCCGCCGCCACATCCTCTTCCAGTTCCTCTCTGAGGCCCTGGTCATCGCAGCCGCCGGCGGAGTGCTCGGCATCGCCCTCGCCTACGCCGTCTCCCTCGGCGTCGGCCGCATCACCTTCTACAGCGCGATGGCCCAGCACGCTGAGAACGCCGACATCCGCCTGTTGATATCCCCGGCATCCATTCTGTTGTCCACCGTGATCCTGGGCGTCGTCGGCCTCGTCAGCGGCATGATTCCCGCCATCCGCGCCGCCAATCTCGATCCTATTGAGGCATTACGATACGAGTAACTGCGGCGAAAAGGGAAATCTGCGTAGTTTTCGTTCCCGTCCGGAAACGAACACCATTAAGTTCAAATAAACCAAAGAGTTGATCGAAAACTGATCGTTTCGCTCATCCTCCTACACATTTTGGAAGTTCCGAAAGTGGACATATATCTACTTTGGTTACCTGTCCGGTCCGCCAATGGCCGCTTGATCAATGGCTTACACCGACGTTTCCATTTTCGGTAACCGCCGTTATCCCTCTATGAAAAAAAAGGTTGACCCAAATCCCCGCCGAGGGTATTTTCAAGATTGTCGATTTTGACCTCCGGGCCTCCGCCGTCCTGTTTCGCCAATCCGGTCACGCAGATAGAGTCGTACCTCCCCAGGAGCTAGCCTCTCGTCCGCGCGAACGTTGGCACTCGGAGTTCGAAGCCGGCATCCGCACTTTGCAGACGTTTTTTCAGAGAGGAAAAAGGTTGATCGAAAGTGCCGGTTGGCGCGTCTAATCGGTTGAAGCTTTCCGTTACCCCGATTTCCAAAACCTGCTTTGGCCCGTTGTGGTGCAGCGGTTTTTCTGTGATCGAAAGCGGTTCGGACACGTACTAGTTGAAAAACAAGGAGACACTACCATGCGTTCAGAATTGATTTTTGGTGCACTCACTCATATCAGCAATCGATACCAGCTCTGCCAGCTCGCCTCCAAGGCGACTCGCAAGCTCCATAAGCCGAATACACGGTTGCAGGACACGATGAACGACGTGCTGCTCCGCTTCCGGGAGACTAGCCCGGCAGCGGCAGCACCCGCTCGTCAGGAACCCATCTCCATCCCGCAGCACCCACAGCGCCGCGCTGCTTAACCGCGGCGCTGTGCCCCCTTGTGGCGCGTGAGGCTCCCGTTGCCGCGCCTCTTCGACTAAGATAACCCCAGCACCTCCGCTCCACCGAATTCCTTCCTGTTGCAAAATCCCTCCTCGAAAGCTCACCGCAGGTGATTCATGACCATCGCAGAACTGAAAGAAAAAAACATCACAGAGCTGAGCCGCATCGCGCGCACCCTTGAAATCCCCGGTTCCAGCGGCCTCCGCAAGCAGGACCTCATCTTCAAAATTCTCCAGGCGCAAAGCGAAAAAGAAGGCCACATCTTTGCCGAGGGCGTCCTCGAAATCCTCCCCGACGGCTACGGCTTCCTCCGCTCCCCCGATTACAACTACCTCCCCGGTCCCGACGACATCTACGTTTCCCCCTCGCAGATTCGCAAATTCGACCTCAAGACCGGCGACACCATCAGCGGCAACGTCCGCCCGCCCCACGAAGGCGAAAAGTATTTTGCCCTCGTCAAGATCGAAGCCATCAACTTCGAATCCCCCGAAGAAACCCGCAACAAGATCCTCTTCGACAATCTGACGCCCCTCTACCCGCAGGAGCGCGTCAAGATGGAGACCGTCAAGGAAAACATCAGCGGCCGCGTCATGGATCTGCTCACCCCCGTCGGCAAAGGCCAGCGCGGTCTCATCGTCGCTCCGCCGCGCACCGGCAAAACCATGCTGCTCCAGTCCATCGCCAACTCCGTCACCACCAACCACCCCGAGATCGTCCTCATCGTCCTGCTCATCGACGAGCGTCCTGAAGAAGTCACTGACATGCAGCGCTCCGTCAAGGGCGAAGTCATCAGCTCCACCTTCGACGAGCCCGCCGCCCGTCACGTGCAGGTCGCCGAAATGGTCATCGAGAAGGCCAAGCGCCTCGTCGAGCACAAGCGCGACGTCGTCATCCTTCTCGACTCCATCACCCGCCTCGCCCGCGCCTACAACACCATCGTTCCGCCCTCCGGCAAAGTCCTCTCCGGCGGCGTCGACTCCAACGCCCTCCAGCGCCCCAAGCGCTTCTTCGGCGCAGCCCGCAACATTGAAGAAGGCGGCTCCCTCACCATCATCGCCACCGCCCTCGTCGATACCGGCTCCCGCATGGACGAAGTCATCTTCGAAGAGTTCAAGGGCACCGGCAACATGGAAATCATTCTCGACCGCAAGCTCGTCGACAAGCGCGTCTTCCCCGCCATCGACATCCAGCGCTCCGGCACCCGTAAAGAAGAATTGCTCATCCCCAAAGACGAGCTCGCGCGCACCTGGGTTTTGCGCAAGGTGCTCAATCCGCTCTCCCCCGTCGAAGCCATGGAGTTGCTGATCAGCCGCCTCGAGAAAGTCCGCAACAACGCCGAATTCCTCTCCACCATGAACTCGATGTAGGGCAGCCCGCGAATCGCCTCTTGACGCGCCCCACCACCCGCGCCAAAATGGCTCATACGGAGCCAGGAGTCCCCATGGCCCACCAAACATTTCACCCGGGAAGAAATGTCTTTGTGGTGAACGATTCGCCCGGCGGTCCCTACAGTGCTTTTTTTGACGACGATGGCGAGGCTGGATATTTCTACGCTGTCGATTTGACTGCCGACAATCTGATCCTTGACGTTCTTCCTGTTTATGACGTGCGCAGCGCCCCGGATCGGCTTCACGGTGCGTCGCTCTCGATCGTCTGGTCGCTCGACGGCCAGAAA
>JBAVUB010000218.1:0-4283 GCA_049696575.1 Acidobacteriaceae bacterium
GTCGAATTCAAACCTCTGCAGATCCGAGAGCTGCGGCGGATCGGTAAAGATGCCGAGCGCCAGCCGGCCGGGTACCGCACGCAACCGCTCAAAGTTGCGAGCGTATTGAAAATAGGTCTCCGGAGCGGCGTGGATGTAGACGGCACCGAACAGCAAGGTTTCCTCGGAGATCCGGGGCTGTAGAGCTTTCACCACCGGCTGCCCATTTTCGATCGCGGCAATTTGGTCGGCAGCCAGCCCGATATCATCGCGAAAGAAATGATCGAGCACTGGGTTGAGCTCAGGGGGCTTCTGCGCATACAGCGAAACCGCAAGCGGCCACAACGCGAAGAGCAGGATTCTGGCAGTCATAAGCGAGACCCCCTCCGAGGCTGCGTCGTGATCGGCATTGCTGCGAGGGGCATGCCTTCGTGGACCATGGCCGTGGAGGAGCTCCCCCGCAGCAAGAGGCGCTTCGCGAATTCGACCAGCAGCAGATACAGCACCGTAGCGGCCAGCACGTACAGTAGATAGGAACGAGGCAGCGGTGTGAAACCGAGCACTCCCGCGAGTCTGCTGAACGGCAAACAGAACCCAATCGCAACCACGGCCAGACACGTTGCAGTCAGGGGCGTACTTGGACGGCTGCGCAGCGGGTTCCCGGCAGTCCGGATCACAAACAGTACCAGCGTCTGGGTTGTCAGCGATTCCACAAACCAACCGGTATGGAACTGCGCTGCGTTGGCATGAAAGAAGTGCAGCAGCACATAGAACGTCAGGAAATCAAAGAGCGAGCTGACGGGCCCGATGAAAAGCATGAATCTTCGGATAATGCCAATGTCCCAGCGCTGAGGCTTCTCCAGATAGGTTTGGTCGACCGTGTCCGTGGGAATCGTAAGCTGGCCAACGTCATAGAGAAGGTTGTTCAGCAGGATTTGCATCGGCAACATGGGCAGGAACGGCAGGACAACCGACGCCGCTGCCATGCTCAGCACATTTCCGAAGTTCGAGCTCGTTCCCATCAGCAGATACTTCATTACGTTCCCGAAGGCTTTTCGTCCTTCGATGATGCCTTCGTGCAGAACACGGAGTCCGGGCACCAGGAGAATGACATCGGCAGCATCGCGTGCTATGTCCGCAGCGCCTGGCACCGAAATGCCCACGTCCGCGGCGTGCAGGGACGGCGCATCATTGATCCCGTCTCCCATGAATCCGACTGCATGTCCGCGGTGTTTCAGCGCCAGAAGAATACGATTCTTCTGCGCCGGCGATATGCGTGCGAAGGCCCGCGTTTTCTCTGCGATCGCCGCCAGGGCCGGATCGGTCATCCGGTCCAGATTGTCACCGGTCACAACATCGCCGGACGAAACCCCGACTTCGTTGCATACGTGTGCGGTAACCCGATCGTTGTCGCCGGAAATGACCTTCACCTCGACGCCATCATGCTGCAGCGCGCTCAGGACCTGGGCCGCATCGGGCAGTGCTTTGTCAGAAAAGGTCAGAAACCCGGCCAGCACGAGGTTCCGCTCGTCCGCGATCGAATAATCCCGGCGCTCCGGTACTTCTACCCACGCCACAGCGAGAGTTCGGAATCCATCACCGCTAAGGTCGTCGCTCAGCTTTCGAATGCGCGCCGCATCTTCCTCGCGCATCGGTTTTACCACGCCTTCAGCCTCGTAACCGGAAACGAGCGGCAGAATCCCTTCCGGCGCACCTTTCGTGATCAGAGTTCTTCTGGCGTTGTGCTCCACGACCACCGAAAGTCGTCTTCGCTCGAAGTCAAATGGGATTTCATCGCACTTCGAGTATTCGTTTGCAGTTGCTGTTGAGCTGCGGAGGATCACCTCATCGAGCGGACTGCGAATGCCAGTCTCAAACGTGCTGTTCAGATACGCGAGTTCCAGAGCGTGCGACGAGCTGTTTCCGAACACATCGAGCGACCCGTCGAGAGACATCTGTCCCGAAGTTAGTGTTCCGGTTTTGTCGCTGCACAAGACATCGACGCTGCCGAGATTCTGAATCGATGAGAGATGCTTGACGATGACATTCTTACGGGCCATGGCCACGGCACCTTTGGAGAGCGTAACCGCGGTGATCATGGGCAGGAACTCAGGAGTAAGGCCCACTGCGAGGGCAACTGCGAACATCAGAGACTGCAGCGGGTCGCGATGACGCGCGACGCTAACTAGCAGGGTGAAGAGAACGAGGAACAGGACCGTACGCGCCAGCATGTGGCTGAAATCCCGCAGACCCCGGTCAAAGGCGGTTTCCTCGGTCCGAGCCGCGAGGCGCGCTGCAATATCCCCGAATGCTGTGCCGGCGCCTGTCGCAGAAACCTCAGCGGTGGCTGTTCCGCTGACAACCGATGTGCCGAGAAACACCATGTTCGGTGACTCCGCTTTCGTGGACACAGGGTCGGTGTTAGCCTCTTTTTGTACGGGCAGGGATTCACCCGTCAAGGCTGCCTGCTGCACATACAGGTCGCGCGCGGTCAGAAGGCGAGCGTCGGCGGGTACCAGGTCTCCGGCCGAAAGCCCGATCGTATCTCCGGGAACGACCTCGCGCCGCCGGATCTCCTTCCATTCCCCGCTCCGAAGTGCCGTCGCCGTCGGCGCCACGCCATCGCGCAGCCGCTGGATAGCTTGTTGGGAACGGTGGGTCTGCGAAAATTCGATCAACCCGCTCAATCCGACGATGATGCCGATGATGCACGCATTCACCGCATCTCCAAGGAATCCTGAGACGACGGCCGAAATGATCAGGATCAGGACCAGCGGGTTTGTGAAGGTGTGCAGAAGCTCGGAAGCAAGGGAACGGTGCGCTGTGGATGCCGGCTCGTTCGGCCCGTAACGGGCGAGCCGAGCCTGCGCCTCCTCTTCGCTCAGTCCCACACTGATCGCCGCAGTTGCTGCAGAGGTGGGCGCGAGATCTAGCTCTGCCATAACGGCACTCTCCGGCGGTACTCAAAGGCCCGGCCAGTGGCGAGTCCAAAGAGGAAGCCACCTATATGCGCGGCGTAGGCGACACCCCCTGTCTGCACATCAGCAACCGCACCGACCTGATCGAAAATCTGGATCACAAACCAAAGGCCAATGACCACCACCGCCGGGATAAACGTGATACGCGCAAACCAGCCGAACAGGAGCAAGGTCTTAATCTCATCGCCCGGATAAGTGACAATGAACGCGCCCATCACGCCTGCTATGGCGCCACTCGCGCCGAGACCGGGAACGCTTGAAGCAGGCATGGCTGCGATCTGCGCCAGAGACGCCACCAGGCCACAGAGCAAATAGAAGAAGACGTACTTCACCGATCCCATCGCGCGTTCCACGCCCGGACCAAAGGCATGCAGAAAAACCATGTTGCCGACGATGTGCATCCAGCCGGCGTGGAGGAAGATTGAAGTCAGAATGGTAATCCAATGGTGCCCGGCGACGATTTCAGCGGGAACCGCCGACCATCGAAGGACAAACGCGTCCCCTCCGGCCAGCTCCATCATGAATACGACCACATTTGCGACGATTATGGCCGTCGTTGCCACCGGAAAACTTTCCGATCGCCTTGAAGCATCCGACAGCGGAATCATGCCACCCACAAAAACCTCCCGCGGGATTCTGAACTTCTGCACGAGCGAATCGCCCAGCTAACGTCATCTCTGCCGGGGTCGCGCGTGATCTCCGCACTTCTGCACATGCGAAGATCTGATCGACAGCGCCCCTCACTGCCGTATATTCAGAGCGGCAATGTCGGTGCTGAGTTCGGTTACATTTCTTTCGATTATGCGTTTACGCTCTCTGTACGTGTGCACCTAAGCGCTGGCTCAGGCCTTGCGAATGTCAAGGGCCAATGCTACCCACGTGCACCCGGCGAAGATGAGATCGATCCCTATGAAGAGGCCGATCGTCCACAACCCGCTCAGTGGCCATTGCGCCAGCAGAGTGAAGCCCAGCAGCGCCGAAATGGCACCCCCGGCAACGTGCCATCCCCATCCGGGCAGGTGAGTCCACAAAGCGGCGATAACCTCATACGAGCCGATGATCAGAAACATGAATGACATGACGAAGGTTGCTGCTTCTGCGCCGATCAGCGGTCGCTTCAACAGAAGGACTCCGGTAACGAGGAACAAGATCGCAGCCAGCAGATGCAGGAAAAATCCCGCCCACTGCCCGACCATGAACGACTCGACGAGTTCGAAAGCACCCGCAAGGATCAGCATCCATCCGAAAAACAGCATTGAAGCCACGGTTGAGGCGAATGCGCGAACAATGGCGGCCACCCCGAGCACCGCGACCAGAATTCCGAAC
>JBAVUB010000219.1:0-3535 GCA_049696575.1 Acidobacteriaceae bacterium
CTTCCATCCATGCGTTTTCGGTGGGCGGCGCGACGCACTACGCCAACATCAGCGATCCGCAGATTCCGGCAGCGCTCGCCGCCGTGGTGGCGGGCGTGGGGCCGCTGAATGATTTTCGCCCGATGCCCGAATACATCAAGGGAGGGACCGGTCACTGGGACGCGGCGACGCATACGATCGAGCCGGACCTGACGCTGTTCAACGGGAGCGGCGAGTCTTTTCTGTTTGTCGATCCGGCGGATGCGGCGACGATTTACGACACGCCGAATACCGCCCTGAACGCCAATTACACGACCGGAACGACGTACGACGGAACGGGCGTGAACCTCGGCATTGTCGGCGTATCCGACCTGACAGTGGCCGACGTGCAGAACTACCGGGTCGCGTTTATGGGGGAAACGTCGGGCAGCGTGAATCTGCCGACGGTGATTGTGGACGGGGATGATCCGGGGCTGAACGGGGCGGGCGTGGAAGCGCTGCTGGATGCCGAAGTTTCGGGAGGGATTGCGCCGAAGGCGAAGGTTTATTTCTACACGTCGGCGGACAGCGACATCGCGTCGGGGCTGTACAACGCGGTGCTGCGGGCGATTGACGACAACGCGGTGAGCATCCTGAGCATGAGTTTCGGGCAGTGCGAAGCGGGATTGGGGACGGCGGGGAACGCGTTTTTGCTGGAGACGTCGCAGCAGGCGGCGGCACAGGGGATCAGCTGGACAGTTTCGGCGGGCGACGGCGGATCGGCGGGATGCGACGATTTCGACACCGAGGAAGTGGCGCAGTACGGGTTGGCGGTGAGCGGCATGGCGTCGACACCGTGGGTGACCGCGGTGGGCGGGACAGATTTTGACGTGTTGCCCACGTCGTTTACGACGTATGTGACCAACACGACGAGCGGCGCGGCTCCGTACTACCGCACCGCGCAGAAGTACATTCCGGAGAATCCGTGGAACAACAGCACCACGGTGGACGGATTGCTGGCGAACGACGTTGCCACCACGAATAGTCTGGGGCAGACGAACATCGTAGCGGGCAGCGGGGGGGTGAGCGGCGTTTATACGAAGCCGGCGTTTCAGAACTCGATCACGCTCGCGGACGGGGCGCGGGATGTGCCCGACGTTTCGCTGTTCGCGTCGGATGGACACAAGCAGGCGTTCTGGCTGGTGTGTTCCGACAATTTGACCGACGGGAATCCTCTGAACACGTTCACCGATTGCCAGACCTCGGGCGGCGTGTTGCAAAACGGCACGTCTTTCCTGGGAGTGGGGGGAACGTCGGCGTCGGCTCCGGCGTTTGCGGGCATGCTGGCGCTGGTTGCGCAGTCGCAGGGAGGGGCGCGCCTGGGGCAGGCGAATTTCGTTCTTTACCAGCTGGCGAAGGCGAAGTACGCGACGGTGTTCCACGACGTCACGACCGGCAACATTTCCGTACCGTGCAAGGGCGGCTCGCTGAACTGCGGGAGCAACGGATTTCTGACCGGGTATAACGCCGGCACGGGCTACGATGTGGCGACCGGGCTGGGCAGCGTCGATGTGAACCAGCTGGTGAAGAACTGGAGCAGCGTAGCGCTGACGTCGACGTCGACGACCTTCAACATCAATGGGTCGACAGCGGCGTACACCGGGACGCACGGAGCGACGGTCACGTTCAATGTCGGAGTGACGCCGACGGCGGCGACCGGAGCGGCGGCGGTGATCGACACGGCGAATCAGACGTCAGGGGGGACGACGAGTGGCCCGCAGAACGATGGGCAGGTTTCGATTCCGCTGACGAGCGGAGCCGGGACGACGGGGTATAACGGTTTGCCGGGCGGGACATATACCGTGACGGCGCGCTACGGCGGCGATACGTCGGATGCGGCCAGTTCTTCGACGCCGATCAGCGTGACGATTGCGGCGGAGGCGAGCACGACGGCGCTGGAGGTGAATGCCTACAACGCCCAGACCGGGATTTCGACGGGGAGCCTGACCAGCATTCCATACGGGTCGTTCATCTTCGACGATGCGCAGATCACCGGCACGGCGGAGGGAACGAAAACCGAGGGAGTGGCGACGGGCACGGTGGCTTTCACCGACGGCAGCTCGACGTTGGCCACAGTCAAGGTGAGCGGGAGCGGCAACCTTGCGACCTGGCCGCCGGACAGCAGTCCGTACTCTGTGTTTGCGGTCGGAGCGCACAGCGTCACGGCGAAGTATTCGGGCGACGCGAGCTATAACGCGAGCACGAGCCCGGCAGTGGCGTTCACAGTGGTGAAGGCTGCGACGGCGATGACGGCGGTGGGCGGCGGCACGGTGACTGCCGAGAGCTTTACTTTTGCCGAGGTGACGATTACAAGTCCCTACAATTTGGGGGTTGCGCCTACGGGCACGGTGGCGATGACGGCCAACGGCGTAAACCTGGGCACGATTAGCGCTCTGCAGTCAGGCCTCAATCTCTCGGGGACCACGATCCTCTATCAGCTGACGGGCACGGGGCAGATTTCCGGGGGGAACCTGGCGCCGGGCAACAATGTGGTCACGCTGACCTACAGCGGCGACGCCAACTACGCCGGCACCACTACGACGGTGAATATTTACAACACCAGCGGCGTGGGAAGCTTTGCGATGAGCAACAGCGGGAACCTGACGCTGACGGCGGGGCAGTCGGCAAATGAAACCATCACCATCACACCGGCGGGCGGATTCATCAGCAGCGTCGTCGTGAGCTGTGGGGCTTCCGCGCCTATCGTCTGCGGCACCAACCTGACAACGAATGTCAGCGGAACCTCGGCGGTCCTGGTCACGGAGGCGATTGGCACTGCTGCCGGCGGCGCTCCGGGCACGTATCCGGTGACGATCAGCGGGGTCAACGATACGGGCAAGATCACCGCGAGCACGACATTCAATGTGACGGTGAATCCGCTGGCGTCGAACGCGGGAATCACGCTCAGCAACCCTGGACCTATATCGGTGAGCGCGGGCAACAATTACAACTCGTCCTTGATGATCACTCCCACCAACGGCTATGTCGGAGTCCTGAACCTGACTTGCGCCGTGACCACGACGATCAGCAGCCCGACCAGCCCGCCGGTGTGCTCCGTGGGTGCGATGGTGCAGGTCACATCGACCACCGCGGTGACGGATGCGTTGGGGATGAGCACGACAGCGACGACCACGGCAGGGTCGTACACCCTCACGGTCACGGCGACGGACAAGAACAACTCTGCGATCACAGCCAACGTGCAAATCGCGGTTACGGTGACCGGCCAGCCGACCCTGGCGCTGACGAGCAGCGGGAACATCACGGTGAATCCGGGAGCGACGACGGGGAACACATCGACGATTACGGTGACGCCGGGCGGCGGGTTTACGGGTACGGTGAATCTGAGTTGCGCGCTGACCAATTCGCCGAGCGGCGCGTCCGAGGTGCCGACGTGCTCGGTGCCCTCCACGGTCAGCATCGCAGGGACCACAGCGGCGACAGCTACGCTGACAATCTCGACAACCGCGGCGACGAGCGGGGCGCTCGATCTGCCTCTGAAGGGGTTCTTCCTCGGGGG
>JBAVUB010000220.1:0-2442 GCA_049696575.1 Acidobacteriaceae bacterium
GCGGAAAGGCAGATCGCAGCGCAGAACCGTCAATCCCGCCGCTGCAAACGCCTCCGCCACCGCCACCAGCAGCGGAGCCTGGCAGTTAGCCCCCGCACTGTGCGTCAGTACCAGCGCCGAGCCATCAGGAGCGGACGGCGTGTGCAGGAAACCGCGTACCGGCTCCACTCCCGATGTGTCCGCGTATTCCTGAAAGCTGTCCATAACGTACTTCAGGAGCCAGCCACTTTTTCCGTACGAAACCACGCCCGTGCATCCGCCCGGAACAGCAAGTACGTGATTCCCGCGAAAATAACCGCGTGAAAAGCAAAGCCCCGCCACGCGTTCAGCACCGTGATCCCAACGTGAAACGCCATCCACAACACCGTCAGCCAGCGCGCCCAGTTGTCGCCTCGCAGCATGAAGACCCCGGCCACGACCGCGAGCGCGTGGACCGGGAAAATCAATGCCTCGTCGATTCCCCCACCGTGCGCCAAGGCGAAGCGCACGTCCATCGCCAGCGACACCACGCCGATCGCGATGAAGAGCCAGCCCAGAACCGTGATGGCAAACGGGCGTTTCTTCATGAGGTGTGAAGTCCGTGTGCGCTCACTGGCCGGCGTGAGCTACGCCTGCGATATCTCCCCGATCGCGCGCACCAGCTTGTCCAGGTCGGGTAGCGTCGTATACACATGCGGCGTCACCCGCACGCAGCTGATGTTCTCCCAAACAATCCCCACCGTGTGAATCTTGTACTTGTCGAACAGCGCACCCGAAACCTGCCCCGGTGTCATCCCGTCGATTGAAACCCCGCAGATCGCGCCGGAGTACTCCGGCCGCAGCGAAGTATGCAGCTTCACCTTCGGCATCGATTGCACCCGCGTCGCCCAGTAATTCTTCAGGTAGAAGATTCGCTCCTGCTTCCGCTGGCTCCCGATGCCTTCATGGAAGTTGATGGCTTCCCCGATTCCCTGCTCCAGCGGAAAACTCCGCGTTCCCAGCGTCTCGAATTTCCGGATATCCGCCGAATGCGGCGTGGAATTACAGGTCAGCGGCCACACCTTCTCGATGTTGTCCTCGCGGATCCACATCATCCCCGTGCCGATCGGCGCCGACAAAAACTTGTGCAGGCTGGTGCCGAAATAGTCGCAGTGCAAGTCCGGAATCTTAAAGTCGAGCAGCCCAAAGCTGTGCGCCCCATCGGCAATTACCTCAATGTTGTGCGCGTGCGCCATATCCGCGATCTTGCGCACCGGCATCGTCTGCCCCACCCAGTTCACCATGTGCGTCACATGGATCAACCGGGTCCGCGGTGTAATCGCCTCTTCGTAGGCCTTCACGATGACGTCATCGTCTTCGATCGGGAAATCGAAGCTGATCTGCTTGTAGACGATGCCGTCGCGCTCGCCGCGCTGCCGGTACGCCTGGATCATGTTCGGATAATCCTGTTTGGTGCCGATCACCTCGTCGCCTGCTTTGAGCGGCAGCCCATAAATAATCGTGTTCAGCGCCTCAGTGGAGTTGCGGTCGATGGCAATCTCCCCCGGCTTCGCGCCCGCCAGGTTGGCCAGCTTCTCCCGTAGCGGCTCCCGCCCCTGATCGAGGATCTGCCACATGTAATACGACGGGCCCTCGTTGGAGAGCTGGTTGTACCGCTCCACCGCCTCCTGTACCACGATGGGCGCCGGTGAGACTCCGCCGTTGTTCAGGTTGATCAGGTCAGGGTTCACCGAGTAGGCGCGCTGGATCACCGACCAGTAGTCCTCATTTTGTGCAGCCTCGACCGGCGCCAGATCGCGGACAGCGTGGGCGGCCGCGTTGAAGTCGGCGGCATGGGCCTGGCGGAACAGGCTGTTGACGGAGAAGGCGCCCGCCAGGGTGGCGGTCCGCTTCAGAAAGGCGCGACGGTCGCTGGGAATCATAGCAAGCAATGTAGGGGCAGACGGGGTCCGGAAGCAAATCCGGTTACCGGAGGCACTGTTTTGGAGCGGAGCCTCCCACCCCCCGATGGAGGGTTCAACCACGGACGCTGGTAATGCCACAGAAGTGGGACGCGAACGGTACGCAAGTACTGTTACTCTCCCGGCAGTCGTAACGAACTCGGCAACCGCAGGCACGTCGGAGTTGCCGGGCCCACGAGGGCAACGAACGTGCAAATCGGGCTTCCCGGGCCCCACAATCTGCTGCTTTACGCGGAAGAGCACTCCTGATGCTGACCGGGTCCTACAACCTCGGGCTCGTCATCATCTCCTTGATGATGGCGATGCTCGCCTCGTACACCGCGCTCGATATGGCCGCGCGCGTCGCCGCCGCCAAAGGACGCGCCGCGTTCTGGTGGCTCGTCGGTGGTTCCGTTGCCATGGGCGTCGGCATCTGGTCCATGCACTTTCTCGGCATGCTGGCCTTCAGCCTGCCCGTTGCTATGGGCTATGACCCCTCCATCACCCTCCTTTCCCTGCTGAT
>JBAVUB010000221.1:0-5806 GCA_049696575.1 Acidobacteriaceae bacterium
CGCTCGCACCGCCGCCGAGCCCCACCTGATCCTCGGCGCCGACACCACCGTCGTCGCCCCCAACGGCGAGTTCCTCGCCAAGCCCGAAGACGATGCCGACGCCGCCCGCATGCTGCGTCTGCTTTCCGGCGCAACCCATCGCGTCATCACCGGCGTCGCACTCCTCGCCCCAGTGCCCGCCAGCCCAATCACCGAAGTCGCCGCCGAAGTCACATGGGTCACCATGCTCACCCCCACTGAAGAAGACCTCGCCCGCTACATCGCCACCGGCGAGCCCCACGGCAAGGCAGGCGCCTACGCTATCCAGGGCCAGGCTGCGCGCTGGATCCCCCGCATCCACGGTGACTATTTCAATGTGGTGGGATTGCCTTTGGCGCTGGTCGCCAGCATGATCGAGGGCGTCGAGTCCCGCCTCGCCGCCAAAGAACTCTCGCCCGAAAATCACCCCGCTCCATCCGCACGCTAATCGATTCTCGCTCGCAGTTAGCTCGCAGTCGGCTAGCTTTTCGTTCGTTTTTCGCTAGAAGCGTCCCGCTAAAAGTTCCTCGTTAATCGTCTCTTGCTAAAAGTCTTTTGCTAATCGCCTCTCGCTGCCTGCGTCTACGCCAGCCGCTTATCGCTACCGGCCACCGGCTACAGACTGCTCCTCTCAGCTCGCCTTCGGATGCTCCACCTCTTCGCTCGGCTCCCGCGCCCCGATGGCATGATCCGAAACCGGCGGCGCTTCCGGTTGACCCGCCACCACCAGCCCAAGAACGATCAACAACGTTACCGCCAGCAGCGCGATCTCCATCAGCTTCAGCATCCCAATATCCCTCACCTCAGGTCGTCCAAATCATCTCCGCCAGCAGTGCCGTCCTCGGGATCAGCGATTCCAGCACCACCGATTCATGAGATGCGTGCGCCCCTTCGCCCACTGCACCCATTCCGTCGAGTGTGGGCACTCCCAGCGCCGCCGTAAAGTTACCGTCGGAACCCCCTCCCGTGGAGGATTCCCCCAGTTCGAACCCGATCTGTGCTGCCAATGTCGCGGCGCGACGAAAAAGCGCCACCGTCCCCCGGCTCCGTTCCATCGGCGGCCGATTCATCCCGCCTTCCACATGCAGGACGCACCCGCGGTCCCGAACGCGCAACGACCGAAACTTCTTCTCGATCCGCGCCGCGTCCTTCGCCTGCGCAACCCGCACGTCGATCTCCGCCTCCGCCTCGGCTGCAATCACATTCGTCCGCGTTCCTCCGCGGATTACCCCCGCATTCACCGTCAGCCCGCGATCCAGCTCCGTGAATCCCCGCACCTTTTCCAGCTGCCACGCCAGCTCCGCGATCGCGCTGTGCCCTCGCTCAAAATCCACGCCCGCATGCGCCGCCACGCCCGTCACCCGCACTGTGTAACCACCCACACCCTTCCGCGCCGTCTTGTACGCACCCTTTAGCCCCTGCGCCGGCTCCAGAACAAAGACCGCCGCGCATTCCCGCGCCAGCTTCTCCGTAATATCCCTTGAGACCGTGCTGCCCACCTCTTCGTCACTGTTCAGCAAAAAAATCACCGGCCGCTGCAGCGCGTCCTGCTCGCGCAACGCCTCGATCGCCGTCAGGCCCATCGCGACGCCCGCCTTCATGTCGAGCACGCCCGGACCCCATGCCCGCCCCTTCGCAATCCGGAACGGCATGCTCCTTAGTGTCCCCAGCGGCCAAACCGTATCCAGATGCCCCAGCAGCAGTACCGGCGCGGATTTCCGCTCCGCTTTTCCCGCGCCCCCGAAGCGCAGCTCCAGCACATCGCCAAACTCCCGCTGCCGATGCCGCCGCACCCGTCCACCCGCCGCCGCCGCAATTTCCACAGCCGCATCCACACAGTGATCCACAGCCTTCTTGTCGTCGCTGGGCGACTCGATTTCGACGAGCCGGCGTATCCGATCCATCATCTTCCGTTCCAGCGTCGCGACCCCGTTTCGCAGCGAATTATCGGCATAAGTAGCTTTTTTTGTGCTGGTTGCCATAGAGATAATCTTTCCCGATGCTGTGACTTTTGAGACCGGAGTGTGGCGTTTTTGCCACACTACAACTTCCCGAAGTCAGTTGTAGTCTATGTCTTCATTGAGGAAAACGCTTGGCAGAATCATCGCACCTGGAAAATACGATTTCCTCCCCGATTGACTTCTCCGGCGTTGGCCTTCACAGCGGCGCTCCCGTGCGTATGCGCCTGCTTCCCGCTCCCGCCGGTTCCGGCGTGGTCTTCCGCCGCACCGACCTCGACGGTTTCGAAATCCCCGCCACCGGTCGCAACGTCGCCAAGGTCAGCTACGCCACCAGCCTTATGCGCCAGGGCGTGCTCATCTCCACCACCGAGCACCTGCTCTCCGCCCTTCTCGGCTCCGGCGTCGACAACGTCCTCATCGAGCTCGACAATCTCGAGCTCCCCATCCTCGACGGCAGCGCGCTCCCCTACACCGAGGCCTTCCGCCAAGTCGGACTCAAGACCCAGCGCCGCCGCCGCGAATATCTCCGCATCCTTAAAAACGTCGAAGTCCGCGAAGGCGACAAATTCATCGGAGTTTACCCCGGCGACGGCTACTCCGTCTCCTACAAAATCGACTTCCCCCCGCCCATCGGCCGCCAGGGATACATCGTCGACCTCGCCACCGGTGCCTACGAACGTGAAATCGCCCCCGCCCGCACCTTCGGCTGGCGCGAAGACGAAAAGAAACTCCGCGACATGGGCCTCATCCGCGGCGCCACCGAAGAAAGCGTCATCGTGCTCTCCCGTCAGGGGGTCCTCAACGGCAACCTGCGCTTCCGCGACGAATTCGCCCGTCACAAGGTCCTCGACCTCATCGGCGACCTCGCCCTCGCCGGCCACCACATCCTCGGCCACGTCGTCGCCGAGCGCGCCGGACACGCCATGCACACCGCCCTCGTCTCCCGTCTCCTCCGCGACCGCTCCGCCTGGCAACTCGTCACGCTGGGCACTGAAAAAGTGAAGGCGAAAACCAAACCCGCTCCCACCCGCGCTCCCAGCCTCGCCACCGCTTAGTAGCCGAGCCTGCCTCCGAAGCGAGGCACGTATACAGCACCGAGGCACCGTATACAGCACCGGCACCCCACAGCTAACTCGGCACCCAAAGCATTGACCCCGCCAGGCTCACCCCACAGCAAGAAGCGTAAGCCCGGACCGCACACTTTTCTACAACTTGTTGCCCTCGTTCCACCCTTCAGTACCGTCTAAAATCCCGTTTTGAACCCCGGCTCCTCACAACCGTCACTTCCGCTCCTCAACCACCCGCCGCACAACATCCGCCAGGTCTCCCCGCTCTCCCTCCAATCGCTGCAACGTCCCCGCGCGCTGGTCGATCACGATCGCCAGAGGATACGCCCACGCCCGATATTGCTTCTCCATCCTCCCATCGTCCGTCATGATCGGATAGCTCAGGCGATTGTCCCTGGCAAATTCTCTCGCCTTGCCCGCGTCCTCCCTCACATCGATCCCCACCACCAACACACCCTTGCCGGCCAGACGCTGCTGCACCCGGTCCAGCTGCCGCGCCTCCGGCCCGCACGGCACGCACCACGAAGTGAAGAAATCCAGCACAACAACCCTCGCCCCCGCCTTCGGATCAACCGAAATCGGCTGGCCCGTAATCGATCGCGCATCTGTCGGCAATAAAGAAGAGGGCAGCGTCGCCACCGATTGCGCCCCCAGGGACGCGAAAACGAATCCTGCAACCCCCAAATAGGCAATGCTTCTCAACACCCTGACTTTCGCTGTCATGTCCTTGCTCCACAATGCGAAGTCCGTACGGACCACTCACGCATTGGTCAATATACGCACAAAGCCAGCGAAAAAATGCAGAAAGGTACGAAAATGTCGCGTCGACTGGACAGGGACTTCTGTGAATCCAGCACGGCCCCCAAAACGACCCCGGTCAGCTACTTTGCCGGTTCCCCCGTCGGCAGAAAACGCACCCCCGCCACCAACGCACCCGACGCCAGCACATCCCGCAGCTTCTCCGGATTATTCCCGCTCGCCCGCGCCGCCTCCGTCACCAGCCGAATCGCCGCCGCCGCCCCGGCATTCGCCGGCAGCCGGAAAATCCACGGCACATTCGTCGACGTCAGCGCCTTGTCGTCGCTCAGCGCCACCACCGGCACAAACGTCTTCAGCGAAAGCTGCTCCGCCAGATGTGCGCAATCCCGATCCAGCGCCACCACCGCCAGCGCATGCTCCTCCATCAGCGCACGCACCAACTCCGTCGACGCCTTCCCCCAGTTCTGATCACTATCAATCGCGATCAACCTGGGTGCCCCATCCTGGTGCGCGCGGTTTTCGCGCAGCAGGGTGGGGTTGTTCCGTTCCTGCAACGTCCCAACCAACTCCGCCGCATGCGGCCCAAACAAGACAATCTTTGCTTCGCCCTGCGGAATGTCCGCCTCATGCGGCCCCGCGTAACCGACCCCATCTTCACCCACCCGCGCATACGGAACCTGCACCACCCCCGTCTCCTGTCTCCTGTCTCCCGTCTCCTTCGTCATACCCGCCACCCGATACGTAATCTTCCCGTCCCGCACCGTCCCCAGATACATCGGGCTCACGTTCTTCTGGTTCGGATCGAACACCATCCGCCCCGTCACCCCGTCATACTCATCGATCTGCGCCAGCGCATCATGGATCCGCGCCCGGTTCAGCCCCGCCCTGCATATCGATTCCAGCAGCGCATTCATCGCGTCGAACGCCAGCGCCGCAAACTGCTCCGGCTTCTCCTGAAATTTCGCCGTGTACCGCTCCTCAAATCCAGTCCACTTCGCATCCGTCCGCGTCGGATCGTAAGGGAACACCGCCTCGAATCCCTCCGCCGCCGCTCCCGCCTGCGCCAGCAAGTCGTCCCCCAGCGTTCGATAGCTCCCGAACACCCGCTGCTTCATCCCCAGCTCGCGCATCTGCTGCAGAATCCCGGCCGCCTGCGCCTCGTCCCCCCAAATCACAATCCCATCCGTCCGCGAGTCCTGAATAATCCTCAGCGCCCGCCGAAAATCCGTATCCCCTGGCATAAACTTCTGCTCGATCACCACCGGATGCCCCAGCCGCCGCGCGGCATCGCGAAACTTCCCCACGCCCAGCCGCCCATAGCGGTTGTTCACCCGCAGCAGCGCCACCCGCTTGAGCCCCAGCTCCGTAAAAATCCGCCGCGCCAGCGTGTAACACTGCACCCGGTCGTCCTGAATATCGGTGAAGTACCAGGGAATATACGTCTCCGGAATCGTCGGATCCGTCGACGCCGAATTCACGATGGGAATCTCCGCCCGCAGCGCCACCCGCAAAACAATGTGCGTGCTTTCCGAATTGATACTCCCGAAGATCGCCCAGTCTCGCTCGTCGTAAATCATCTTCACCGCTTCGTCCGAGGGTGAGCCCCAGATCGCCGGATCCGTCGGCCGCTCCGCCCCGTACTCCGCGCCGAACTGCCAGTTGTTGTAGTCGTCGTGCACCATCAGCCGGAACGGCTTGCCCCCATACCCGCCCCGCGCGTTCGCCTCATCGATCGCCAGCTGCGCCCCGTGCAGCATGCGCAACCCAAATACCTGGTCCGCCTGCTTCTCAATGGGCCCCAGAAATCCAATCCGCACTTCGCTCACATCCGTCGGATCGGGAACGTCACGCCCCGCCCCCGAATAAATATTCGGATTCGTGTAATTCAAAAAATACGGTGTGGCGAATTTCTCGAATGGCTCCAGATCCTTCGGCGTTCCCGCGTACGGTTCTACCGTCCGATCCGCTGGTGGCCCCGGCGGATGCGCCCCGCACGCGCAC
>JBAVUB010000222.1:0-3993 GCA_049696575.1 Acidobacteriaceae bacterium
GCGAACACCTGGAGCCGGGCGATGCAGTACTGCTGAAAGGTTCGCGCGGCGTGCGGCTGGAGCGCGTGCTCGCAGTCTTGCAGGCGCAGGAAAAAGACGGTGGTTCGCAGGGCGGAGCGCGATAAGATAAGCGCGGGAAATCCCACCAGGTGGACCGGAGGAAGTTTGCTTTATTGGCTGCTCTATCGAAAGCTTTACCTCTACTTCAGTCCCTTTCGCATATTCCGGTATCTGACGTTTCGCACCGCCTTCGCCTCGCTGACGGCGCTGCTGATCACACTCATCATTGGGCCGTTCGTCATTGAGAAGCTGCGCGAGTTCCAGATCGGCCAGTACATCCGCGAAGAAGGCCCCAAGGCGCACCAGAAAAAAGCCGGCACGCCCACTATGGGCGGCGTGCTGATCTGCATCGCCATCCTGCTGCCGACATTTCTGTGGGCGGATCTGTCCAATCCTTTTATATGGGTGGTGATGTTTTCGACGGCGGCCTTTGGCGCCATCGGATTTGCCGATGACTATATTAAGGTGATCCACCGCCGGAACCTGGGGCTGACGGCACGCGCCAAGATGACCTACCAGTTCCTGGTGGCGGCGGCCATCGCCATCGTGCTGGTGCTGATGGACCTCGGGGGCAGCTACCACACGCAGTTGATGGTGCCCTTCGTCAAAGCCCTGCGGCCGCGGCTTTCCATTCCCGCCCTCCTGCACGTTCCGCATCTTGGGGTGCTGGCGTTTCTGCCGTTCATCGTCTTCGTGATGCTGGTGATTGTCTTTTCGAGTAACGCCGTCAACCTCACGGACGGGCTCGATGGCCTGGCGATCGGGTGCACCATCATCGCTGCGGGCGCGCTCACAGTGCTCACCTATGTGAGCGGCCACGTTATTTTCGCCGATTATCTGGAACTGCAGCGCATGCCCATGGTCAGCGAGGTGACCGTCTTCTGCGGGGCCATGACCGGGGCCAGCATCGGTTTTCTCTGGTACAACGCCCATCCGGCTGAGATTTTCATGGGCGACGTGGGCTCGCTGGCGCTGGGCGGAGCCATCGCCACGGTGGCCGTGGTCATTAAGCAGGAGCTGCTGCTGCCGTTTATCGGCGGCGTTTTCGTCATCGAGGCTCTCTCGGTGATTCTGCAGGTGGGCAGCTACAAGCTGCGCGGGGGGAAGCGCATTTTTCGCATGGCGCCGCTCCATCACCACTTCGAACTGATGGGCTGGTCAGAGTCGAAAGTGATCACGCGCTTCTGGATCGGCGCGCTGGTGTTTGCACTCTTTGCACTCACCACCCTGAAGCTGCGATAAAGGGTAGAGCCGGCGTGACACAATGAGCATGCCGGCGCTCGCGAGTTTTCATGGAAATCAAAGGGAAAAAAGTACTGGTCGTCGGTCTGGGCAAGTCGGGACTGGCGGCGGCGCTGTTTTTGCGGCATCAGGGCGCGCAGGTGACGGTTTCCGACGTCCGCAGCGCCGAAGCGCTGGCGAAGGAGATCCCGGCGCTCATCGAGGAAGGCATTGCCGTCGAGGCCGGCGGCCACGGTCTGCTGACCTTCCGGCGTCAGGACCTGATCGTGGTGAGCCCGGGCGTTCCCATCGACACGCCGGAACTGACGCAGGTGCGGAAATTCGGGCTGCCGATCATCGGCGAGCTGGAACTGGCGGCGCACTATCTGCGCGGTAAGGTGCTGGCGATTACCGGATCGAACGGAAAGACTACTACGACGTCGTTGTGCGGCGAGATTCTCGAGGCAGGCAAGCTGCCGGTGCAGGTGGGTGGCAACATCGGCGTGCCGGTCATCGCTCTCGTGGAGGCTTCGCGCGACGATGGGTGGTCGGTGCTGGAAGTTTCGAGCTTTCAGCTGGAAACGACCTACGAATTTCATCCGGAGATCGCGGTGATCCTGAACATCACGCCGGATCACCTGGACCGTCACGGGACCTTTGAGAATTATGTCGCGGCGAAGGAGAAGATTTTCGCGCAGCAAACAGCGGATGATGCTCTGGTGCTGAACGCTGACGACGATGCTGCGTTGCGCGCCGCGGCTCGGGCAAAATCGCGGGTTTTCTGGTTCAGCAGGACGCGCGTGGTGCGGCAGGGGGCGTTCGTGCACGAGGGCGTGATCACCTGGCGCGCCTCGGAGCAGGCCACGCCGGAGCCGGTGCTGAAGGTCGCGGAGATTCCGCTGAAGGGCGGGCATAACGTGGAGAACGTGCTGGCGGCGGTGTGCGCAGCGCGTCTCGCAGGCGTCGAAGCAGCAGCGATCCGCAAAGCGGTGATGGAATTTCACGCGGTCGAGCATCGCCTCGAGTTTGTCGCGAAGATCAACGGCGTCGACTACTACAACGACTCCAAGGCGACGAATGTGGACGCGTCGATGAAGGCGATTGCCGCGTTTCCCGGCGGCATTCACTTGATTCTCGGTGGCAAGGACAAGAATTCTGACTACCGCCAGATGCGCGCGCTGCTGCAGGAGCGCGTGAAAGCGGTCTACACGATCGGCGCGGCGGCGGAGAAGATTCACACGCACATTGAGGGTGCGGCGCCCATCGTGAGCGCCGGCACGCTCGAAGAAGCGATTGCCAGGGCGGGTGCGGTGGCGCAGCCGGGCGAGATCGTGCTGCTGGCGCCGGCGTGTTCGAGCTTCGATCAGTTCGAGAACTATGAGCATCGGGGACGAGTCTTCAAGGAAACAGTTTTAGCGCGGCGCGGTCTGGCCGCACTCACAGCAACGTAAATAAGAGAAGCGAGTCGTATGGCGAAACGAGTAGGCGTCGACAAGTGGCTGTACTTCGCCGCGCTGGTGCTGGTGGTGATCGGGCTGGCGATGGTTTTCAGCGCCTCGGCGGTGATGGCCGGGGAGCCGCGCTTCGGTTCGCCCTACTACTTTGTCGCCCGCCAGGCCCTATGGGCGGTGCTCGGATTGCTGGCCATGACGCTGCTGATGAAGGTGCCGGTCGGCACCTACAACCGGCCCACAGTGGTCTTTCCGGTGGTCGGCGTCACTATCATTCTGCTGCTGGGTGCTTTTCTGATGCACGACTCCCACGCCACCCATCGCTGGATCCGCTTCGGCACGCTCTCGTTCCAGCCGTCGGAGATCGCCAAGCCGGCACTGGTGCTATTTCTGGCCTGGTTCCTGCACAACCGGATGCACCTGATGGAAGACTGGCGCGGAACGCTGATTCCTGCTGCGCTGCCCAGTCTGATTTTCATTGCGCTGATCCTGAAAGAGCCGGACCTTGGCACCGCGCTGGTGTGCGCGGGAGTGACGGCGCTGATGCTGTGGCTGGCCGGGATCAACACGAAGTACCTCGGGTACGCGGCTCTCGCGGCCTCGCCGATCCTTTACTTCATGCTGTTTTGGGTGAAGTGGCGGCGTGATCGGATGTTCGCGTTCCTGAATCCTGAATCGGACCCGCTGGGCAAAGGCTTCCACATCATCCAGTCACTCATCGCTGTGGGTTCAGGGGGACTTCGCGGCGTGGGATATATGGATGGCAGGCAGAAGCTGTTTTATCTGCCGGAGCCGCACACCGACTACATTTTCGCGAACATTGCCGAGGAACTGGGGCTGATCGGAGCGCTCATCGTCGTGGGGCTGTTCGTTTTTATCGGCTGGCGCGGGATGCGGGCGGCGATCCTCTCGCAGGATCCGTTTGCGCGCTTCATGGCGTTCGGCATCACGGCGACGATTCTTATCCAGGCCTTTTTCAATATCAGCGTGGTGCTGGCGCTGGTGCCGACCAAAGGCATCACGCTGCCGTTTGTTTCTTACGGCGGAACCTCGCTGTTTATCACTCTGGCATTGCTCGGCGTGCTGCTGAACATCACCCGAGAAGTGGATTGAAGCCAGGGTGCCGCGTCCAGCGTTCAGCGATCCGAGGACTACTTCACCGGCGACGCGCATTCTCATCGCCGGCGGCGGCACCGGCGGGCACATCATCCCGGCCCTCGCGATTGCCGACGAGCTGAAGGCACGGCACGCGGCCGACATT
>JBAVUB010000223.1:0-16984 GCA_049696575.1 Acidobacteriaceae bacterium
GGGCTACCGCGTGCACCTGCTCGAACGCCGCCCCTACCTCGGCGGCCGCGCCTCATCGTATGAACATCCCGGCACCGGCGAAGTCATCGACAACTGCCAGCACGTCCTCATCGGCCGCTGCACCTCCCTCATCGACCTCTACCGCCGCCTCGGCGTCCTCGATTCCATCCGCTGGTACGACCGCTTCACCTTCCTCACCCCCGGCGGCCGACCCAGCATCATTCAGCCTGGCCCGCTCCCTGCGCCCTTCCACTCCACGCTCGCCTTCCTCCGCGCCCCCGCCTTCTCAATCAAAGACAGGCTCGCCATCGCCCGCGGACTCGCCGCCTTCATGCCTGGCCTCCCGCCTGATACCGCCGAGGACTTCCTCCACTGGCTTCAACGCCACGGCCAGACTTCCAATTCAATAGCCCGCTTCTGGAAACCCGTCCTCGTCAGCGCCCTGAACGAAAACCTCGACCGCATCTCCGTCCACTACGCCGCCAAAGTTTTCCGCGAATCCTTCCTGCTCTCACCCCAGTCCGGCCGCATGGGCATCCCCGCCATCCCCTTAAGTGACCTTTATGGCCACGCCATCGGATATCTGCGCGACCGCGGCAGCGACATCGCCCTTCGCACCAGTGTCGACTCCATCGCTCCCTCGCCGACGGGCGGCTGGCTCACCACCACCGGAAATCCCGAGATCCCCACCATCCCTTCCGACGCCGTCATCCTCGCGCTCTCCTTTGAAGCCATGGCCGCGATCCTTCCCGGCCTGCCCCAAAACCACGCCAGCCAGGCGCTCGCTGCCAACCTCGCTCAGTTCGAGCACTCCCCCATCACCGGCATCCATCTCTGGTTCGATCGCGAAATCACCGACCTCGACCACGCCGTCCTGCTCGACACCACCATCCAGTGGATGTTCAACAAGTCCCGCCTCCAGCCGGCCCACCGCACTGACGAAGGCAGCTATCTTGAACTCGTCGTCAGCGCCTCCCGCTCGCTCGTCCCCATGCAGCGCCAGCCCATTATCGACCTCGCTCTCCAGGAGCTCGCACAGTTCTTCCCCGACGTCGCCAACGCGAAGCTCCTCAAAGCTGCTGTTGTTAAAGAGGTTAGGGCCACCTACTCGGTCCGCCCGCTGCTCGATCCGATCCGCCCTTCATCCGCCAGCCCCTGGCCCGGCATTTTCCTTGCCGGCGACTGGGTCGCGACCGGCTGGCCCGCCACCATGGAAGGCGCAACCCGCAGCGGTTACTTAGCCGCCTCAGCGGTAACAAGCGCCTTTGGATCTCCTCAGAACTTCCTCGCCCCCGAACTCCCGCCCTCCGGGTTAATGCGATTAATTCCTCGCAGACCCTAAAAGCTTCTCATTTTCAATAAGATACGCGGGAGGAATCTACTCGTGCAATACCCTCTATGAACCTGTTACAACAGTACTGTCATTCCCAATTCGAGAAATACCACCCGAATCTATGGTCATGTGCCCAAAAGGTGATTTCAATGTCACGCAAATTTTGCCATTATGGCTGTCACTCGTCCTCAAGATAAAGGAAACCTGAACAGGCTTTCAGGTTTCCCACAAAATGGGAGCCTGGAAAGTGCGGGTCCTGAATATGCATGACCTTTTGGCCCATCTGTCGGAATTAAGCAGTTATCTGCCGGCGATTCTCATCACCCTCGGCGTGGCCGCCCTCGTCAGCTGCGCAGTCGGCTGCACTTCTTCGCCCTGCGAGGAAAAGGACGACCTCTTCCACCGGGAAGTCTACTGAGCGCCGGTACCGGCAACCAATCGCCTTTACGCATTTCTGCGTAACGCCGGACTGCGTAACCGGCTTACGCGACTTTCGCTCGAATCCAGTACGGGAACAGTGGATCGAGGAAGAAGTACCGTTCCCTGTAGCGATCCAGGATGTCTTTCGAATCCAGAGACTGGAGCGCCCTCTGCACGGTGGACGCCGCGCCCAGCCGAAATTCGCTCCGCACCGCCTGCGAGTAAATTTCCGAAGCTCCGCGCCTGGCGACTGCCTGTAACGCCGCCCGTTGCGCAACCGACAGTTGTTGCCAAAGAAGCTCATAGTACGTCGATTGGCCCGCGATCAAACTGTCCCTGACCAGGTTGACGTCCTCGGTGGAAAGCTCGCGCTTGTCCCGCAGCTCTGCGTAATCCCAAAGCTCGTGGGCGAGGCGCTGCACATCGTAGGGAATCAGGTCGGCCGTTGTCAGCAGCGTTTCCATTCCCTGCTCCTTCAGCTTTCTACCTCTCCTCCCAAATTGCCGGCTGATGAACGCCTTCCAGTCGCTGGCCGGTATCTTGTCGAGGTACATCTGTGGTCCGGCCTTGTGAAAAGGTCGATGCGCCGACAACATCTCCCTCATTAAAGAAGGCTGAGAACCCGCGAATACGTATCCCACTTCCCTCTGTTTCTGAACCTGGTTCCGTATCGCATTCTCGACCGACCCGCTGTCAAATTCCGAGATCTGCTGAAACTCATCAAGACAGATCGCCATGCGAAATCCGGCGTTCCTCGCCAATTCTCCCGGCATGGCAAAGACTTCCGGCGCGATCGGCGTCGGATCGAACGCCGCCCCCTTATTGAGCGACAGGCTCACCTCGCCCGTCGTCATGTCGTAACTGATCTCGGGCCTCACGTTTCTTCCAAATCGTGTCACCCAATTCTTGACCCGTTCCCACGGCCCCGCCGCGCGCAGCACCTTCTCCGCAAACTTCTCCAGGAACTGCGCGTAGCTCGAGTAGCTGCTCACCGTCAGGCTCACCGTGCGAATGTGTCTCTTTCTCAGCTTCAAAAGAGCCAAAGCAACCAGCGAACTTTTCCCGAAGCGTCGGGGAGAAAGCAGGAATACCTTCTGCCCATCCGCCAGGTCTCTCACGAGGCGGCTGAGTTCGCTTGTCCGGTTGACGAAGTTTGGTTCTTCGATGATTTCACCGAAGATGAACGGGTTTTCTGGCTCAGCCATTACGCTATTTAGCGTAACGCATTATTGCGTAATCCGCAAACGGCCTTTACGCACAAATGCGTAACGCAATACTGCGTAACCCACCACCCTGCTTTTCTTTGGAATCCCAAACGCACAACAAAGACTCACAAAGAGCCTTACCTGCTCCCTGGCCGCTGAGTCCCGGAACTCTAATCCCCGAAATCTAACCTCTCCCCCCTCACCCCAGCGCCCCTGCGATCTCCTGCCCGTTCGGCGACCCCAGCCCCGTACACGCGTCCCATCCCGGCCCCGCCGAAAAAGCTCCGTTATTCCCAGACCTGATGTCCCGAAAATCCGACGCATCCCCGTACAACGAGGCATTCACGAACCCCACCGGCGTCCCCTTCATCTGGTTGATCAGCGTAATCAGCGCCGCCCACAGCGGTGCCACCGCGCTCGTCCCGCCCACCACCTCCTGCTGCCCATCCACCAGGATGTTGTAACCGCTCTCCGGCGATGCGTCCCCAGCCACGTCCGGTACGCCCCGCATCGTCCCCGAAAACCCAGTCACGCCCGCTTGCCACGTCGGCGCCGGGAAAATCGCGCTGAACCCTCCGCCCGTTGCCCCTCCGTTGCTCCCGTCGTTCCACACCACTTCTTCGGCGATCGTCGAACCCGACCCGATCAGCTCCGTCCCGCCGCACGCCAGCACATGCGGGCTCGACGCCGGAAAGTCCACGTGGTTCTGCCCGTCCGTCACCCCATCCGACGATCCGTTATCGCCCGACGCAACCGTGATCGTCACCCCCAGCGCCGCCGCACTCTGGCACGCGTCGTCCAGGGCCGTCACCGATGTCTGCGCCCAGGTTGACTCCGGCCCGCCCCAGCTAATCGACAGCACCGACGGCTTGTTCGTCGTGTCGTGCACTGCCGTCGTGATCGCGTCAATGAATCCTTGATCCGTATTCGGCGCAAAGTACACGGCGATTCGCGCGCCCGACGCTATCGTGCCCGCCACCTGAATATCCAGCGCTACTTCCCCGTCCGCGCCATTCGGATCGCCCGGCGCATTCGTTCCCCCATCCACCGAAACCGCCACCACCTTTGGCGGCGTCAGCCCCAGCCCGGAGAAATACGTTTGAATGTCACTCGTCTGGTACCCGCCCCCCAGCTCCAGAATCCCAATCGTCTCCCCCTCCCCATTCGCGCTGGTCGGAAAATCGTATAGCTCCGCCACCGCAGGCGGATTGAATGGCGTCGGCGATGCCGCAGCTGCAGCGGCCGCATTCGCGCTCTTCTTCTGATTCTTCAGAAAGCGAAAGTGCGGCTTCGCGATCGGCCGTGCATCCAGTCCCAGCACCGCATCCACCAGCGGCGCATGCGCCGCCGGCAGTGAAGTCCGCCCGGTGAACGTGTGATAGCGCTTCTTCGTCGCCGCGTCTTCGTAGTCGTGCAGCTCCACGCCGAACGCCCGCTCCATCGCCTGCGCCGTCCCGCGCATCACCATCGTCCGCCGTGACAAGCTCGACGCCGACTCATCCACCGCCAGCCCGTTCTGGTGCGCAAACGCGCGCAGCGCCTCAAAGCTCGCCGGATCCGCCGCGTACTGCGCATCGAATTCCTCTGACGAGACTCTCCGCCCGCCCAGCGCTTTCAGATCCAGCGGATTTTTCCTCTTTACGATGACCGACACGGTGATGATTTGTTTCGGATCGGTCCGTCCGATGTGCGTCGCGTTGGCGGGAACCGCGCGGTCGGAGTGGGCCAGAACAACGCGCTGCGGAGCGGGGGAACTCATCGCTTCACCTCCTGACGATGTGCGGAAATACTACCGCAAAAACCCGCACGCCCGCGTGAAACGGCGCCCGATCCTGGTCAAGCATGTTTAAAAGCTCAACGCTTTTTCTATTCCCTGTTGCCTGTTGCCTATTGCCTGCCTTCGATTGCCTGTTCCCTGTCCTTCTGCGCCGGCGGCGACGAAATCACCAGAAACCGCACATCCCCCCTCGACTCATTGCTCGCCTGGTGCCGTTCTCCCGGAGCAATCTCCAGGCCCTGACGCGCGCCCAGCGCATGACAGCGGCCCTCGACGTCCATCGTCAACTCACCCTCCAGCACATAAAAAAACTGCCGAGCCTTCGTATGAAAATGCCGCTGCTCCCGCGCCCCCGCCGGCATCCGCTCCTCGATCACGCTCAACCCCTCGCTGCGCACCAGATGCCACCCGTCGCACACCTCGCCCCATCGATAATGTTCCGCCGTCTCCACGCTCACCGGCATCGCCGTTGTAAACCGCCTTTCACTCACCGTTCCTGGCTCGCCATTTCTCGCTTCTCGCTCGTCGTTTGCTCGCTTTTGCCAAACGCCTTTGGCTAAACGCGTTTCGCTAATTGCTTCTAGCTAAGCGTTTCTCGCTACAGGCTACCGGCTACAACGGAATATTCCCATGCTTCTTCGCCGGCATCTTGTCCCGCTTCCCGTCCAGCATCTCCAGCGCCGCAATCAGCCGCCGCCGCGTCTCGTGCGGAAGTATCACCGCGTCCACATACCCGCGCTCCGCCGCCACGTACGGATTCGCGAACTGCTCGCGAAATTCATGCACCCGCGCCGCCTTTGCCGCCGCCAGCACCTCCGCGCGCCGCTCCTCGCTCAGCTTCCCTTCGCTCTTCTCCGCCAGCTTCACCGCCTCCGCCAGCTCGCGCCCATACACGATGTTCACCGCCCCCTCCGGCCCCATCACCGCGATCTCCGCCGTCGGCCACGCCAAATTCACATCCGTCCGCAGATGCTTCGAGCTCATCACGCAGTAGGCGCCCCCGTACGCCTTCCGCGTAATCACCAGCAGCTTCGGCACCGTCGCCTCCGCGAACGCGAACAGCAGCTTCGCTCCATGCCGGATAATCCCGCCATACTCCTGCTGCGTCCCCGGCAGAAATCCCGGCACATCCTCCAGCGTGATCAGCGGAATATTGAACGCGTCGCAGAACCGCACAAACCGCGCCCCCTTCACGCTGGCGTTGATGTCCAACACTCCCGCCAGAAATGCCGGCTGATTCGCCACCATCCCCACCGGCCGCCCATTCATCCGCGCAAATCCCACCACAATGTTCTTCGCGAAGTGCTCGTGCACCTCGAAGAAATATCCATCGTCCACAATCCGCGTAATCGCGTCCTTGATGTCGTAGGGCTGGTTCGACTCCGTTGGAACCAGCTTGTCCAGCTCCCGATCCGCCCGATCCACCGGGTCCGTGCATTCCTTCCGCGGCGGATCGTCCAGGTTGTTCGACGGCAAAAAGCTCAGCAGCTCCCGCACCATCGCCAGGCATTCGGCGTCGTCGTGCGCCTCAAAATGCGCCACGCCGGAAATCTCGTTGTGCGTCGCTGCCCCGCCCAGAGCCTCTTTCGTCACTTCTTCGTGCGTCACCGTCTTGATCACGTCCGGCCCCGTCACGAACATGTACGACGTCTTGTCCACCATCAAAATAAAATCGGTTATCGCCGGCGAATACACCGCTCCGCCCGCGCACGGCCCAAGGATCGCCGATATCTGCGGCACCACCCCGCTGGCCATCGTGTTGCGCAAAAAAATGTCGGCGTACCCGGCCAGCGACACCACCCCCTCCTGAATCCGCGCCCCGCCCGAGTCGTTCAGCCCGATCACCGGCGCGCCGACCTTCAGCGCCATATCCATCAGCTTCACAATCTTTGCCGCGTTCGCCTCCGACAGCGACCCGCCAAACACCGTGAAGTCCTGCGCGAACACAAACACCGTCCGCCCATCGATGCGCCCGTACCCCGTCACGATTCCATCGCCGGGATACCGCTTGTCTCCCATCCCAAAATCCGTCGCGCGATGCGTGACGAACCGGTCCGTCTCCTCGAAGGTCCCATCGTCCAGCAGCAGCGCGATCCGCTCCCGCGCGTTCAGCTTCCCTTCCTGCCGCTGCTTCGCCCGCCGCGACTCCCCGCCGCCCACTTCCGCCAGCCGATTCCGCCGTTCCAGTTCCTCGATCAAGTCATTGTTCATCGTCACGGATTATATCGGTCGGCCCTGCTCTGTCATCCTGAGCGCAACGAAGGACCTCGTGGTTTTTTCCAGCCCCTGATCGAGCCTTCGAATTCATCGCGGTCGCCGGGTTCCTCGGTCCACGTAACCCCCGAAAATTCACCCCCCAGCCCAGGGCCAGCCCGCCAATTGCCACCCGGTCGCATCTATATCTATGCTGAGTCAGACTCCAGTCACGACACGGCAGTTCCCTCAGTGCGCTGCTTCGCTTCGAAACCTGCCTTCCATCTTTGAGATCATCGAGGACCTCCTGTGCCGCTGGGACATAAGTTTTTCGCCGTCCTTCTCGCCATTGCCGTGGGTGCCGGCGTGTTCACCTGGCAACATCGCCGTGCCGCCCAATCTGTCAACGCCGCTGTTTTGTCGTTCGACACATCCGCTGCCCAGCAAATCGATCCCGGCCTCGTCCAGGCTGCGCAGCCCGCCGTCGCCCTCGCCCAGTCCATCCTCACCGATTCAGCCGTCGCCACCCTGTCCAAACCTGCGTTTCTCTCCTCGTCCAACATGAACAATCGCATCGGCGAATTTCGCTCCCGCCTCGTGCTCTCCGAGCCCTCTCGCAACGTCCTGCGTGTGCAGTTCACTGACGCCGACTCCGCACGATCCGCGGACACCGCCAATGCCGTCGCAAAAACACTTGCCGCGTGGACGCCCGCCGCCGCTGCCGCGCCACCCCCAGCGATCGAAACCCCGGCTCCGTCTCCCGCTCCGGTATCCGCAGCAGCGCCCACTCAAACCCCGTCCGCCGCCGCAGCCGGTCCTTCCCTCTCCACCTCGCTCGGCGATCTGGACAAGCAGCTGTCCGCCACCAACCGTGAGCTCGATCAACTCGGTTCCTCACCCCGAAGGACTCGCTACGGCCGCCACAGCTATGAGTCGTACTCCCACGGCCAGGCGAAACAACAACAGCTCCTCAATACCCGCATCCGCGCCGCAGAAAAGCAGCTCGACGATCTCCGCACTCAGTTCTCCGCCAATTCCCCCGGAGCGAACACCAGGCTCGACGAAATTCATGAGGCCCTGGCTTCCATCGTGCCCGCGGGCGGAGCCCGCCGCGCTTCCGGCTTCAACGCTGCGGGAACCAGCTCCAGGCAACTGCGCGAAGAACGCGAAGAGTTGACCGACGCCATCGCCGTCGTCGAAAAACAGCGCCACGCCATCCAGACCGAAGAAGCAGCCAACACCGCACCCGCGCCCGCACCCAGCGGCACATCAGCCCCGAGCGCATCCGTCTCAGGCACACCAGCGTCAGGCGCATCCAATGGCCCCGCACCCTCCTCCGGAGTATCGGAGTCCAATCTGCCTGGATCATCAGCTTCCCAACCGTCCGCGCCCCCAACCGCTCCCCTCGACGCACAATCCGGGCCGCATCCGCTCACGCTCGTCAAGTCGGCCGATGCCGCCCCGCACACGCCGCTCATGCCCGCCGTCGTCGCCGGTCTGGCCTGCTTCCTGGTTTATCTAATCGGCGCCGCCATCCGCTATCGCCCCTCCCGCAAGGAAGCCGCCTACGAAAATCCCGGCCGCCCCACAGGATTCCGATTCATCACCCCCAACGAGCCCGTCGCGCGCGCCGCTCAAACGGAGACCCCCTACGAGAGCACCAGCGGCGATACCTCCTGGCATCGCGCTTCCTTCTCCTACGAGCCTCCGCCGCCGGATACGCCCCCCTTCGGCCAACCGGACGCGCCCAGCACCAAACCCGACCCCGGCGAAGAGGACGACGACAACCCGCGCCACTCCTCCCGCCTCTTCGGCTAGAGCTCTATCTCCTGTCCAGAATTTTCGAACCGGGTGCCCCACATCCTTGCGGTTGGGGATGTGGGAGTCGGGCGCACAGCGACCGACCAGAATGACGAACGCTCTCCCAATAATTCCGAGCGCTCCGCCGTCCTCCGCGTCTGTCTCCACAGAAGGCCACGATCCATTTCTGAGAGGCAAGACATGCAACCGATCCACGACGCAGTCGCCGCGAAAATCTTCACCCTGGTCCTGACTGTCATCACCCTCACGCTCCTCACCAGCGCAGCGCGCGCCCAGAGCGAACCCACCGGCCTCCCCTGTCCCGACGCAAAAAACCCCGCCACCTACCAGACCTTCTATCTCACTCACACCCACCAGCAGAACCAGTTCACCGAGATTCAAACCATCCTGCGCAATCTGTTGCAGGATGCCAGAATCAACGGCATCGCTTCCGAGGACGCCCTCGCCGTCTGCGGCAGCTCCGCCGACCTTCAGCTCGCGCAGAAAATAATCTCCGACTTCGACCGCCCCCGCAAATCCTGGCGCGTCACCTACACCTTAACGCAAACCGAAACCGGCCGGGTGCCCCACATCCCTGGTGCTGGGGATGTGGGTGCTTCGCACATCTCCCTCATCGCCGCTTCCGGTGAACGATCCGACCTCAAGCAGGGCAACCGCGTCCCCATCGTCACCGGCTCGACGGCCACGGACACGCCTCAGACCAACTCCCAGATCCAGTACGTCGACGTTGGCCTCAGCCTCTACGCCAACATCGATGGAACCGCCGACAGCCTCCAGCTCCACACCAAAGTCGAGCAGTCCTCCCTCGCCGACGAGAAGTCCGGCACAACCGCGCAGGACCCGATCCTCCACCAGAACGTTCTCGAAGTCACCTCGAAGGTCACGCCCGGCAAGCCCCTGGTCCTCGGCTCCATCGACGTCCCCGGCACCACCCGCCACGAGGAAGTCGAAGTCACCGTCGAACCCATCCCGTAGTCGCAGCCCTCCCCAACACACAACTCCCGTTGCCCCACATCTGCCGGATGTTGGCAGATGTGGGAATCAGCCGCTGTTCCGGATCAGAATTGCTGTCCGCTAGTCGTTTGGCTTCGCAGCCTCCGCAGTCGCCGCCGGCTTCGTCAGCGTATCGTCCACCCGCTTCTTGAAGTCCGACTGATCGTCGTGTCCCCAGCCACTGTAGTTGGAAACCACATCCATCTCGCATCCGTCCCCTTTGGACTTCAGCGTGACGTGGTTCATCCGCTGCAGCAGTGTGCCGCTGATGTCCACATGCACGGTGTGCTTCGGCTGGTAATCCGCCTTCATCTTTTCATCATTGATCACCACCTTCGCATAGTGCTCCTGATCGGCCAGCGTCGCCCTCACCGCGGGCCATATGTTGCTGCACGCAACTGAATACGAGCTGTGGTACGTCTCCCCAGACGCCGTCGCGAGCCCAAACCCCACCACAAAAATAAAGACGATTACGCGTTGCACCATTGTGCTGCCTCCTCTCCGCCCCGCGGAGATTCCCCTGGGTGCCGAGGTCAGTCGCGCGGCTCCGAATCGGCAGGTTCCAGTACGCATCGAAGCCATCGAGCGAGGTCACGCCGAGCCGGGCAACTTGCAGGAAGATTTGTTGCCTGGAATCCTACTCCTCTTCCGCGCCAACGCAAGTAACTTCGGGTACTCTCGGTCTCAACCAACCGACGTCCGGCGTCATCACTGTCGTCACTATCGAACGGTTCCCCGCTCGTCCCCCCAAAAATAAATTTTCATTACCCTTGTCCACCCTGCTTCCAGCCCCCGAAATCCGCTTACAATCTTGAAAAAAATCCGGAGGCTGGTATCCCCATGCAAAGATCCCTGGTTTCCACTCTCCTCCCCCTTCTGGCTCTACCCGTCTGCTTTTTCCTTCTGCCTGCATCGCCGGCTCACGCGCAGCTCACGAGCCTGCCCAAGCTCGGTTCTCCCGTGCCTGCCTCTCTCGGCACCGCCGATAAGAAAGAAAAGCGCTGCCACACCGCCGACGTCCACCTCGACCCCTGCACCGAAGTCGAAATCGGCAGCGTCCGCTTCACCATCGCCTGGGACGAGCAGACCAAAGACATCACCTGGCTCTTCACCGCCGATCCCCACATCCTCACTGACAACGGCCTCGCCGTCGGCAATTCCCTGCGCGTCGCGGACGCCGGACAATCCGACCCCACCGTTCCTTACATGAAGTGGATGATCGACCCCAAATGGAAGGACACCGACGCCAGGATGGGGGCCGCCACCTGGTACGCCGTCCTCCACAAAGACGACTACGACCGCCACTTCGGCGACGTCGTCGGCTTCGTCCAGTCGAGCTATCTCCAGCTCAAACCCTGACCCGAATAAGGCCAGACCCCAACGTTGCTGCACTCCGCTCTTCAGGCAATGCTTGCCAGCGGAACAGGCTCGCAAGCGGCATCATGACCACGAAGTGCCGACGCGGTCGCCAGCCGAAGATCCCATCTGAAGCAACTACCGCTGCCGAGCTCGCTCACGACTTCAATCATGGTCCCGTGGCGCGCGGCGATCCAGCTGGCCAGAGCGAGGCCCAGGCCTGAACCGGGAACGTTGGCGCGGCGAGCATTGCCGGCACGATAGAAGCGGTCGAAGATACGGCTTTTGTCCTCGGCAGGTATCCCCACGCCCGTATCGCGGACTTCGAATCGTGCCTGATCGCCACACATCGTGAGCGCCAACCGGACGCAGCCGCCAGAGGGCGTGTACTTGCCCGCGTTTTCGAGGATGACGTTGAGCAGGCGCGGGAGATAGAGACTATCCGCCAACACCATGACTGGACTTGACGGCAGATCGGCGGTGAGGTGGACGCCCGCCTCGCGCAAAGCCAGACGCCACTTGGTGCAGGCCCTGGCGCACAGCAACTGCGCGTCCACCGGTTCGAGCCGAGCCTGTTCGGTGCCGGCATCGATGCGCGCCAGAAAAAGCAGGCTGTCGAGCAGCGACGACATCTGTTGCGCCTCAGCGCCAATAACGCAGATGGCCTCGCGATATTCGCGCGGAGAACGATCGAAGCGCAGCGCCAGCTCGGCTTCAGAGCGGATAAGAGCGACAGGGGTGCGCAGCTCGTGGGAAGCGTGGGCGGTGAAATCGCGAACGCTGCGAACGCCGGATTCGATGCGCTCCAGCATATCGTTGAGAGTCTCCGAAAGATGAGCGAGTTCGTCGTGCGTATCCAGATACGGCAGACGGCCGTGCAGATTGCCCTCGTGGATTCGCTGCGCCTCCAGTGCGATCGCGGCGACGGGATCGAGTGCACGGCGGCTGATCAGGTGTCCGGCTATGCCCGCCATCAGCAGAACCAGCGGCGTGATCAGCAGCAATCCACCGCGAAATTGAGCGAGGATCCGGGCCGTCTTCGTCAACGCGACGCCGGACTCAACGACCCAGACCTGACCATCGGCGGCAAAAGACCGGCGCAGCGTGCGGACATGGTCCGGACCCGCCTCGAACTCCATGAAGATTCCTTGCCGCGGCAGCGATTCGGGCGGTGGTAAGTCATGCGGCGCAATCATCATGTGTCGTTGCCGGTAGACCCAGTGACCGGGTCTGTTCTGGATCTGCATCCATTTGCCTTCGTCCTTGAGCCCGAATTCGGCGGCGAGGGCTGCCCGCGTTTTGGCCTCGTCGTTGCCGAGGTGGTTGGCGACGATGAAGTCGCGCACATCGTCGATGTGCTCGTCCATCTCGTGATCGAGCTCGAAATAGAGACTTCTTCGGCCCATGTACCACGAGGCGCATACCAGCAGCGTGCCGGCGAAAGCAAAGATCAGGAAATAGCTGACGGACAGCCGGGTTCGAATGGGGAGTTTCAACGGGGATGTTCCAAAGAAGCACCATTTTAGGCCGATTGGCGCTGCTCTTCTGTTAAGCGGCTGTTACAGTTCCGGCTCGATTGCTCGGGAGTCAGCGCGGGTCAGAACATAACCACGTCCACGCAGAGTGTGAATAAGCGGAACGGTCCCTTCACGGTTGAGCTTGCGCCGCAGCGACGAAACATACACCTCGAGGACATTGCTGAACTTCTCCCAGTTGTAGTCATACAGGTGCTCGAGTAACTCGCTTTTGGAAATCACCGCGCGCGGGCGATGAGCCATGTATTCAAGCAGCCGGTACTCCATGGCAGTAAGAGCCAGAGGGTGGCCGCCACGCGTAGCCGCCATTTCTTCGGGCACGATGACCAGATCGCCGACTTCGAGGCGTGGCGCGGCGTGACCGTGCGAGCGCCGGATGAGCGCACGGCAGCGAGCCACCATCTCGCTGACGTCAAACGGTTTGGCGAGGAAATCGTCGGCGCCGGCTTCGAGCAGGCTGACCGTGGTTTCCTTGTCGTCGCGCGAGGTGAGGATGAGAACCGGCACGCGCGAGGAGGCGGCGCGCAGGCGGCGCAGCACTTCCAGACCATCGAGGCGCGGCAGCATCAGGTCGAGAAGGATCAGATCGTAGGGATTGGACTGCGCCATGAACAGCCCATCCTGTCCGTCGTGGGAGAGATCCACCGCATACCCGGCTGAATCGCGCAAAGCACGCCCGATGTTATTCGCGAGCCCGTTGTGATCTTCAACCACCAGGACGCGCACCTGTTCTCCTTCGCCTGACTGCGATCGGCGCCACGGCATCGCCGGTGGAGGCAAGTGTAGTGCATGCGACGAGGTGGGCCGCGCATTTTGGCCTTCTCCGTTTGCCGGCATTGGCGCTTGCGACGAGGCCGAATTCATCGGATTGTCATCGCCGGTTCAGGTGAGGTTCAGGGCGTCTCGCTGACACTGGGCGGGAGAAATCGCGTTTCCCTTGACCTGTTTTCCGGAGGCATTTATGCGACGTTCACGTTGGTTCGTGTACCTGGTACTGACATTTCTTACCGTCGGCGGGTCTGGCGTTCTGCGAGGGCAGACGCAAAACGGCTCCATCAGCGGTAGCGTCAAGGATGCGACGGGAGCGGTCATCGCGGGCGCGCAGATCGTTCTGCAGCCGGGCGGGACCAGGGGGGTGTCGAACGCGCAGGGCGACTTCTACATTCAGAACGTGCCGGCCGGCCAATATACCCTCACGGTTTCCGATGTGGGTTTTGAAAATGCCGTTTCCACCGTCACTGTGACCGCGGGGCAAAACACGCTGGCGGGCACCACCATGAAAGTCGCTTCCGCCAGCCAGGAGGTGGTGGTCAAAGCCACCCTGCAGGGCGACGTGGCGGCCATCAACGAGCAGCGCTCATCGGCCAATATCCTCAACGTGATGACCGCCCAGCAAATCCAGAACCTGCCCAACCAGAGCGTCGCCACGGTTCTGGGCCGCATGCCGGGGGTGACGGTGCAGATCAACGAGGGTGAAGCCCAGTACGTGCAGATTCGCGGCACCGAGCCGCGCCTGAGCAACACCACCATGGACGGCGTGATTGTTCCAGGCCCCGATCCGCAGGTGCGGCAGGTTGACCTGTGGGTGATTCCCGCAGACCTGGTGGGAGCGGTCGAAATCAACAAAACGCTCTCCGCGAATGAGGATGGCGACGCCATCGGCGGCTCGGTGAACATGCAGATGAAGCAGGCGACCAGCAGCCAGCCAGAGATTGCTTTGGAAAGCGAAGGCGGCTGGAACCCGATCGACACCGGCCAGCCATGGTTTCGCGACGACGCCACTGTTGGGAAGCGTTTCGGCGCCAAACAGCGCTTCGGCCTGATGTTCAGCTACAGCTACGACCTGAACGACATCGGCACCGACGACGTGGAACCAGTGCCGGACCTCTCCCTGACCGGTGCGACGACCTTCGACGGGATCGCCATTCAGCAATACTTCTACAACCACACTCGCTACGGTTTTGGCGGAAGCGCCGACTACAAGCTCAGTGAAGGATCGGATTTCTTCGCCCATGGCCTGTTCTCGAACTTCAAAGACTACGGCCAAAAATACGCATATAACATCTCGTCCCAGGAAGTGACGCAGGGCAACCCGGGCGCATCCGGAGGCATTTCGTTTTCCAACAGCCTTCGCCGGCCCAATTACCAAATCTCTTTGCTGACCCTGGGGGGCCATCAGATCTTTAACCGATCATGGGCAAAATACGTGCTCTCGGTTGGCCACTCGCAGGAAGGAGGCGCGGCCGGCAACCCGGGCGCGGACTTCGCTCCCACCGACTCGTCCGTGGGGGCGGACTGTCAGTACGATCCTTCGACGACCATCAGCATCCATCGTCCGCAGTTCAACTGCGGAAGCGACCCAATCTATGATCCCACCCAATACGCTCTTCAGGACGTCAACCTGACCTCAGGAAACGCCACGCAGCTGAACCTCACGGCCGCCGGATCGTACGGCCTCAACTATCATCTGGGGTCCCATTCCTCGACGCTGGAAATCGGCGCCCAGATCCGTAACGAGCACAAAGGGCAATTCGCCTATTCGCCCACGTATGACAACTTCGCCGGGACCGCCACGCCGCCGCCGATGTCGATGTTTACCAGTAACTTTACGGACCCTTCGTTTTACGGCGGCAGCTACCGCATGGGCCCGGTTACGCATTTCGAGCTCATCGAGAAATGGCTGGCCAATAACCCGACCGCCCTTCCGCTGGACGAAGCGGCGACCCACCTGAACTCCGATGCTTCCAACTACAACCTGCAGGAGAGGATTACCGCCGGATATGTCATGGACACGCTGGATTTGGGGAGCCGCGCGAGCCTCCAGGCGGGCCTGCGCATTGAGGCGACCAACGAGTCCAATACCGGCTATCTCGTGGTCAACGACACCAATGGCAACTATGTTTCAACGACCCCCGTACACGCCACCGGCTCTTATATCAGCCCCTTGCCCAGCGTGCAGTTCCGCTACCGCCTCGATCAGAACTCCGACATTCGCGCCGTCTATGGACGAGGGATTTCCCGTCCCGATCCCTACGACCTTGTGCCCTACCAGACGCTGGATGAGTCGAGCAATCCTAACCGGGAAGGTATCGGCAACCCGGCGCTGGTGGCCGAACATGCCAACGACTACGACCTCCTCTATGAAAGATTCCTGCCTTCGGTGGGCATGATCGAGGGAGGCTATTTCTACAAGCAGCTGGGCCAGCCGCTTTTCCAGACGCAGGTCACCGCTCCCAACCCGTTCCCTAATCCGATCACGCCGACTGTGCTCGTCACACAGTGGCAAAACGGCGGGCACGCTTACGTTCAGGGCATTGAACTGGCTTATCAGCAGCACCTCACTTACCTGCCGGGCGTCCTTTCGGGAGCACGGATCGACGCGAATATGACCTGGACGAAATCGGCGAACTACGACCTCCAGGGGCGCACGGATACGCCGCCATTGGTGGGTCAGGCGCCATGGTCGTACAACGTCACTCCGTCCTATGCAACGAAACGGGTGATCGTCGAGCTGGGCGTCTCCTATGACGGGCCCAATATCGCTGCGTATCAGTGGCAAACCGGCAATCCCGGCACACTTACGGGGCCGTTCGGCGATAACTATTACTATGAGCGCACCCAGGTGGACGCTCAGGCGAGCTATTACCTTGGCAAGGGGTTCACCTTTACCGCTTCGGAAGAGAACGCGAACAATGCGATTCTGGGCTTCTACAATGGCAGCCCGCAATACATGACCCAGCGGGAATATTACAAACCGATTTATTACGGCGGGCTCCGCTGGGAGCCGCACCACCACGAGTAACAATCAACAGGCCGCCGACGCCTCTCAGCGAGCGGCCTGTCTTTTTTATGCGCACGTGGCATCTATCCCTTGACCAGGTTCGCTCTACGGATAGATACCCCGAATCTGCACCGCCTCTGCTACGCGTCCGATGCCCAGCATGTTCGCGGCAATCCGCATCGGTACTTTCCGGTCCAGGCGAATCTTCAGCACGTCGCGGAACGCTGTCTTCATCACACGCTCCAGGCGGTTGTAGACGTCCTGCGCCTCCCAGAACAGGTGCTGCTCGTCCTGTACCCACTCGAAGTACGAGACGGTGACGCCGCCGGCGTTGCACAGAATATCCGGGATGACGAAGACTCCCCTGCTCTCCAGGTTGCGATCTGCCGCAGGCGTGAGTGGCCCGTTGGCTGCTTCGGCGACGATCTTCGCGCGCACGGTGGCTGCGTTCCCGGCGTGGACGACGTTTTCCAGCGCCGCCGGCACCAGGATGTCGCAGTTGAGGGCCAGCAGCGCATCGGACGTGATCGCTTCGCTCTCGGGAAATCCATTCACATGCCCGGTGAGGGT
>JBAVUB010000224.1:0-2298 GCA_049696575.1 Acidobacteriaceae bacterium
CGGATATGGATTACATCGTCACCTGCCGCTTCCACGGAGTGGTGCTGGCGCACATCCTGAACAAACCCGTCCTGGCCATCTCGCACCATCCTAAAGTTGCCGATCTCATGGAGGCTCTCGGCCTGTCGCAATACTGCGTCGACATCCGGACCTTCGACCCGGACCGCCTCGCCGATGCCTTTGCCTCCCTGGTCGACCACACCCGGGAAATCAAAAGCAGCATGGCCGCCAGCCTCGCAGCCTACAGGGCCCAGGCAGGCGCTCAGTTCGATCTGCTGTTTCCGCAGGCTTACGAAAAAATGAAACCCGCGTCCGTCGCGCCTCACCATAATTCTGCAGTGGTCGGAGCCGCGCAGAAGTAGATATATAAGACACGCGGCAACGCGGTACGCGATGTTTGAAACCGCGAGCCCAGCGCTCGAAACGATCAAGACTGTGAATCGACAAGGAGAAGCATTATGAAAGTCGTTCTGTTCTGCGGTGGAATGGGTCTGCGCATTCGCGACGCGGAGAATGTTCCCAAGCCGCTGGTGCAGATTGGTTACCGGCCCGTGCTCTGGCACGTGATGAAGTACTACGCCCATTACGGCCATAAAGATTTCATCCTCTGCCTCGGCTACGGCGCGGACGCCATCAAGCGCTATTTCCTCGACTACAGCGAGTGCGCGTCCAACGACTTCGTGCTCTCTCAGGGCGGTCGCAAAGTCGAGCTCTACAACAGCGACATCCACGACTGGCGCATCACCTTCGCTGACACCGGCATCAACTCCAACATCGGCCAGCGGCTGAAAGCGGTCGAGCGCTACCTCGAGGGCGAAGACGAATTCCTCGCTAACTACAGTGACGGTCTCACCGACCTGCCGCTTCCCCAGCAGCTCGACCATTTTCACCGCAACAAGAAGGTCGCGAGCTTCCTGTGCGTCCTGCCCAACCTCAGTTATCACGTCGTCTCCACTGAGCCGGGCTCGAGCCTGGTGACCGGCGTCCACGCCATCACCAACGGATCAGTGCGCATCAACGGAGGCTACTTCGCCTTCAAAAAAGAAATCTTCGACTACATCGAAGAGGGTGAAGAGCTGGTCATCGAACCCTTCCAGCGGCTCATCGATGAGAAACAGCTGCTTGGCTACACCTACGATGGCTTCTGGGCCGGCATGGATACCTTCAAGGACCGTCAATCGCTGGAAAGCCTGTGGGGCAGCGGCTCCGCTCCGTGGCATGTGTGGAGAGGCGACAACGGGGACGAAGACCCCAAACTGTCTGCTCCCGTGCCCGTGGCCGAATTCCTCGACCGTCGCAGTGCCGTCGGCAACGGCATCACCGGGTCGCGCAAGGCCGTACGCAACTGATCGAAAACGAACCCGGCAAATTTCCCCGACTACGAAAAACAAGAACATATCATCGGCGAATCCGCCGAATGAATGGAGAGATGCAATGAGTGCTGTCGATACTGCCTTGCAGAAGCTGGAAGCTTCCGGTAACCCGATCCGCGTTGGCATGGTGGGCGCCGGAGCAACCGGCCGAGCCATTGCCCTGCAGCTGGGAACCCCGGTTCCGGGCATTCGCCTGGTGGCGATTGCCAACCGCACGGCGGAGAACGCCGAGCGCGCCTTCCGTGAGGCTGGCTTCCCCAACTGCGCGCTCGTTGATTCACCGCATGAAGCCGAAGAGCAAATCGCCCGCGGCGTGCCTGTCCTTACCACCGACCCTTCCGTGCTCACCGCCTGCCGCGCGATTGACGTGCTCCTCGAAGTCACAGGCACCGTCGAAGCCGCTGCCGGCGTAGTTCTCGACGCCTTCAAACACGGCAAGCACGTCGTGCTCGTGAATGCCGAGCTGGATTCCCTGGTCGGCCCCATCCTCAAGGTCAAAGCCGACGAAGCGGGCGTCGTGCTCACCCACACCGATGGCGATGAGCCCGGCGTTGCGATGACCCTGCTGCGCTACCTCCGCACCCTCGGCCTCAAGATCGTCGCCGCCGGCAACATCAAAGGCATGGTCGACTACTACCGCAACCCGGAAACTCAGCGCGCGTTCGCCGAGAAGAACGATCAGGACGTCCGCAAAGTCACTTCCTTCGCCGACTCCACCAAGCTTTCGATGGAAGCTACCGTCCTTGCCAACGCCACCGGCTTTAAAGTCGGGCGCCGCGGTATGTTCGGTCCGCCCTGCAATTATGTTCGTGAAGTCGCGCATCTACTGCCCGCGAAAGAAATGCTTGAGACCGGCCTCGTCGACTTTGCTCTCGGCGCGGCTCCGCATACCGGCGCATTCGTGATCATCCACGAAACCTCGCCG
>JBAVUB010000225.1:0-1587 GCA_049696575.1 Acidobacteriaceae bacterium
GGCCTGCCCGTCGAGCCGGCCCGCGCCAAACCCGGAGTCGGCTGGCTCCGCCTCCTCACCGACATCCCCACCGCCGCCTCCGACCTGACGCACGGCTACCTCACCTGGGGCGAATACTTCCGCTCCCTGCGCGCCACCGGCATCGAATCTGTCTTCTCCTGGAGCGACCCGCTGCCCTCGGTCTTTGACACCGCCATGGTCCCCTGGGCCCTCCTCAAAAAATACCCCCAGCTCTTCAAACGCAAATCCTGATCAAACGCCGCCTTTTCCACGCCAACCCATCCTTCCCCTCGTAACCCGCACGTGCAGGTTAGGAACAGAAGGATGGCGACGGTGCTCGTTCTGTTTTGAATTGGTATCCTTCGAGCGCGCCTTCTGTGCGATGCGGCCCAGGCGGTTTTGCCGACGACGGCGCGCCCGATGAAGACGAAGCTGTGGAGCAGGAGGCGATCGATGCGCGCGGTGATCCTGATTCGGATTTTGGTGGGATGGGTGTTCGTCTCCGAGGGAATACAGAAGTTTTTGTTTCCGGCGCTGGGCGTGGATCGGTTTGGAAAGATCGGGATTCCCAATCCGCACGTGATGGCTCCGGTGGTGGGGGCGGTGGAGATCGTGTGCGGGGCAATGGTGATTCTGGGGCTGTGGACTCGGCTGGCCACGATTCCATTGCTCGCGGTAATTGGCGCCGCCATTGTTACAACGAAGATTCCCATGCTTCACCAGCAGGGCGTATGGGCCATGCTGCATGAGGCGCGCGCGGATTTCAGCATGGCGCTGGGGCTTGTGTTTCTGCTGATCGTGGGCGGTGGCGCTTTTGCGCTGACGAGCTCGCATGGGCGGCGGATCGATTCGGGCGAGAAGGCGGAGAAGAGGCGGGGTAGCTTCGAAGAATTCCAGCCGGGGTCGAGGGGTGCGGGCCGATAAGTACTACCTGGCGGCGGTCTCCAGGGTTTGGGCGGCGCGGTCGATGGCGCCGGTGAGGACGGTCATCTGAGACTGAGCGCGGGCGCTGTCTTTGGCGTCGATGGCCTCGTTGACGCCGGGAATGACGACGGCTGCGTAGCCGGTGTATTCGCCGGGCGCGTAGATGGTGTGCTTGAACCACGGGCGATTGGGCAGACCGGGCTCCGAAAGGAAATTGCCTTCGACGGCGCGTAACTGGGCGTTGAAGGCGGCCAGATCCGTACCCGGGTGGTCCTGTTTGTCTTTGACCTGCAGCGCGAGCTGCGTGAATTTCTCGGCCGCGGTTTTGGCGGGGGCAAAGTCGATACCGGAGAGGCCGGCTTCTTCAGCTTTCTTCTGTGCGGTGTCGAGGTAGGCGGAGATTTCTTTGCCATAGGTGACGTAGTCGTAGGGGAGAACGTCGGCGTCGGCCATGTGCAGGACTTCGAGGCCGAAGACGCGGGCCATTTCCTGCTCATAGACAAACGTGGGGTCGGCGTTCATAACGAACCACGCGTAATCGTCGAAGACGGAGTGGTAGACGCCGTAGGGTCCGCCGGAGCCGATGTCGGTGGAGGGGACGCCGAGGTGCTGGATGAAAGGCGTGAAGTCGGAGCCGGAGCCGAGGTCGCCGATGTTGACGTC
>JBAVUB010000226.1:0-6047 GCA_049696575.1 Acidobacteriaceae bacterium
GATCGGCGGCGCGACCGAGCGGTCGAGGGCAGCCTGCTCCTGCGCTCCGGCCGACGCGTCCGGGTGGTAGCGAATCAGCAGTCGGCCATCGGTCGAGATCCAGCGTCGAGAAGCTGCCTGCACGTCGCCGGTCGTCATCGCTTCGATATGCGTCCATCGACGGTCATACTCATCGGGGTCGCCGCTGTAAACGTTGGAGAGGCTCAGCATCTCGGCGGTCGATTGCAGCGTATCCAGATCCGAGAGCTCATCCAGCTCTAGTTTGCTGCGCACCCACTGCAGTTCTTTCTCGGTGGGTCCGTCTTTGATCAACAGCGCGATGTCGGCATCGACTTTGGCCTCAACGTCGGCCAGCGGAGTGCCGGCACGAGCGCTCGCCATCACGACAAACTCGGAGGAATCTTCCAGCGTATTCACGTCGACCGACTCTTCCGAGCACAGAGGCTTTGCCGGGTAGACCAGGTCGGCGCTGAGGCGGCGGTTGAGAATGCGCGCGGCGGCTTCGAGGCTCAGAGTGTCGTCCCCAGCCCAGGAGCCTGCGGGCCAGACGAAATATGTGCGCTCCTCAGCAACGTGGTCGCGCACGTCCACGATTTTTTCCGCGTCAAGATGCGGAGTCCACCGGACGGGGCGAGCGATGGTCTGCGCGGGACGAATCGGCCCAAAGTATTTTGCGATCCACTCCTTCGCCTGGCTCGAATCGAAGTCGCCCGCCACCGTCATCGATATATTGTTCGGCGCATAGAACGTCGAGAAGAAGTCCTTCGCGTCCGTCAGAGTCGTGGCGCGCAGTTCATGCGGGATCCCCAACGCTGAATGGCCGTAGGGATAACCGGCGGGATAGAGGCTTTCGCGCAGGACGGCGTCGACCTGACCATACGGCTGGTCTTCCGTTCGTTCACGGCGCTCGTTTTCCACGACCGACTTCTGATTGTCAAACCGTTCCTGGGTCAGCGACCCGCCCAGGCTGGCCAGGCGGTCCGATTCCAGCCACAGCGTGTATTCCAATGCACCCGCCGGCATGGTCTCGAAGTAATTCGTGACGTCCAGCCCCGTTCCAGCGTTGGCCGAGCCGCCCAGCTTCTCGACGCGCTGCATGTATTCGCCGGGCGCGTTCTTCGAGCCCTCGAACATCATGTGCTCAAACAGGTGAGCCAAACCCGTGCTGCCCACCGTCTCGTTTTTCGAGCCGACGTGCACCATCAGGTCGACGAAAACCTTCGGCACCCGATGATCGGGAACCAGGATCACCTGTAGCCCGTTGGGCAGCGTGTATTTCTCATAAGCAACATGCGGACGCCCAAAGTCCGGCATCGCCGGCGCCAAAGGCTGGCCGCCAGGCGCGGTCTGCTGAGCGAACAGCGGTGGGGCCAGGCAGCATAACAGCAAAGCAGAGACTTTCATCGAGCACCTGCAGGTTGTGGACGTAGAGAATTCACCAAAAGTCTAACCGCAATCAACACGGCCCCATGGAATGGCCCTGCGCAGCAACACTACGACGTCGGTTTGGATTCTTGCTGCGTGCAACCCAGCTGTTTCCCCTGTGCAGCGAGCTCCGAAGCTCCGATTTGCGTGCGGCCGGAATACGTGTGCAGCATGTGCGCCAACTCGGGAAAATCGTAATGCGTGCACAGCGTCATCTCCCACACATCGCCGGTTCGACGATTGATCGCGTAGCGCCGCAGCGTCTCGTCCGGACCTGGCGACGTGCTTTCGCGAATGATCGCGAAGCTGAAGAAACCGGGCGTGAAGTCCTGGGCCAGGTCCATGCTGTTCAGCTCGATGTGCGTGTCGCTGAGATCGATCTCGTCGTGACGGGCGACGAGGGCAACGATCTGGTGCGCCTGGCGCGGCGTGATCCGATGTTTCGACGCCTGCGCCGCAGCGTGACTGTGCGCGGATCCAACGCAGGCCAGCGCGATGGCCAGCAGCAGGATCAGGGGAAGGGTGCGTCGCATACCTCCAGTTTGAGGGGAATCGGGCGTGAAACGCAATACAACTCCGGGAGAATCCACAGGACCGGGCCGCTAGAATGGGCCAGTGAAAAAGCAATCCTGTTTTGGCCCGGAGGCGCTGCGGTTCCTGCGCGGCCTCAAGCGCAACAACCGGCGCGAATGGTTCGAATTGCGGCGCGAGCTTTACGAGCGCGAGCTGAAACAGCCCATGCTCGGGCTGATCGAGCGGCTGACCGAAGGCATGGCGGAGTACGCTCCCGCGCACATGCGGCCGGCAGGGAAGTGCATGTTCCGCATCTATCGCGACACGCGCTTCTCCGCTGACAAGTCGCCGTACAAAACCCATCTGGGCGCGTGGTGGGCGCGCAGCGGACTCGAGAAGACCTCCGGCGGCGGCTACTACATGCACGTCGGCGCAACGGAATTTGTAATCGCCGCTGGTGTCTATATGCCGGAGAAGGACCAGCTGCTGGCGATCCGGCGTCGCTTGCTCGAGCATCACCTGGAGTGGAAGCGTCTGATCGAGCACAAGCCGCTGCTGCGGGCCTTCAAGGTTCACGATCCGATGGCGCTCACCCGCGCCCCCAAAGGGTTTCCCGAGGATCATCCCGCGATGGAATGGATCAAATGGCGCCAGTGGGGCGTCACCGCGCATCTGCCGGCGGAAACCGCGCTCAAGCCCGGCCTGGCGGAAGAGATCGAGAAGCGATTTCGCCTGGCCGCGCCGCTGGTCGATTTTCTGAACACGCCGCTGGTGCGGCCCGAGCGGCCGCGACCTATCTGGGTGGCAGGCAGGCTGCACGGGTAGTCGAGAATTGCGCGGATGCGCATTGCGCGCGACGAACACTGGGACTAGACTCCACGGCAGCAGGAAAACGAGACGCACAACCCATCGCAAATACGCGCAGTTCGCGGCTTTCAGCGCGTACCGAGCCGAAAAACAAGGCAAAAACCGCGTTTTCCAGAGAAATGCCAGGGAAAACCGCAAAAAACCTGTGGAAACGGGGGTTTTGCCATTGACAAATGCTGTTGAAAGCCGCACGGTAAAGGGCGGCAGGTACTTTCGGAGCCGCATCAATACTGGCTTTCGCGCAGGTTGAGGTTGCCCGGAGAGTGTTCCGGAGATCCACTCCGGCAACCTGAAAGAACATCAAGGAGGAACAATCGATGGCAGCAACGATGACGAAGACCGCTCTGGTACGCCAGCTGGCGGAGAAACTGGAACTCACCAACAAGCAGTCCGCGGCGTTTCTCGATCTTCTCGCAGACACCGCAATCAAAGAAACCAAGAAGAACGGCGTATTCGTGATTCCTGGCCTGGGCCGCCTGGTGAAGGCGGAGCGGAAGGCGCGGCTGGGCCGCAATCCGCAAACCGGCGAACAGATCAAGATCAAAGCGAAGACGGTCGTGAAGTTTCGCGTCGCGAAGTCCGCGAAGGACACCATCGCGCCACCCAAGAAGTAATCCCGGATCTGAAGCGCACAAGGGAAGCGGAGTCATCCGCTTCCTTTTTGCTTTTAGCACGTGACCTTGGTTTTTCTCGCCGTGTAATTCTTTTGTACCCGCTGCCGCGCGCGCCGCCCGGAGACGCACACTGAACATGGGCCAGGCACGGGCGCGGTGCAGAACAAGCAGAGCAGCAGCACGATTCGCCGGTGACCCATCCCGGTGGAGATGCAATCGTGAACGTGCTGTTGATCTATCCTCGCTTTCCCGATACCTACTGGAGTTTTCGATACGCCCTGTCGTTTCAGGGCAAGCGCGCCGCGCAGCCTCCGCTGGGCCTGATGACGGTTGCGGGGCTGCTCCCGCATTCGTGGAACCAGCGGCTGGTGGATACAAACGTCGAGCGATTGCGCGACCGCGATCTCGCCTGGGCCGACGTCGCTTTCATCAGCGGCATGCACGTGCAGGAGCGTGAGCTGATCGCCATTGTGCGCCGCTGTCGTGCGCGCGGCCTGCGCACCGTAGTTGGGGGACCGATCACCAGCAGCCTGCCGCAATCGGCCCTCGAGTGCGATCACGTCGTGATCGGCGAGGCCGAGGAACTGATCGACGGTTTGGCCGCCGATCTGGAACGCGGGACGGCGGCTCCGCTGTACCAGAGCGTGGAGCGGCCGGGACTGGAGCGCACTCCGCTGCCCGATCTGAGCCTGATCCGCATGCGCCACTACAGCACCATGACCGTGCAGTGCTCGCGCGGCTGCCCCTTCAACTGCGAGTTCTGCGACATCATCGAGATCTACGGCCGCAGGCCGCGCACCAAGGAGCCGGTGCAGGTGCTGGCCGAACTCGATCAGCTCTATGACGCCGGCTGGCGCGGTCCGGTCTTCATCGTAGATGACAACTTCATCGGCAACAAAGTGCGGGCGCGCCTCCTGCTGGCGGCCATCAGCGCGTGGCAGAAGGCGCACGGCTACGCGTTTCGATTCATCACCGAAGCCTCCATCAACCTGGCGGATGACCCGGCTCTGCTCGCATCGATGCAGGAGGCGGCGTTCGCGTCGGTCTTCCTGGGGATCGAGACGCCTGATGAATCGAGCCTTGCTGCGGCCAACAAGCTGCAGAACACACGCCGCGATCTGCTGGATAGCATCGAGACGATCCAGCAGTACGGCATCGAGGTGATGGGTGGATTCATTCTCGGATTCGACACGGATCGAGAAGATATTTTCGACCGCCTCGTCGAATTCATTCAGAAGAGCGCGATTCCCATCGCCATGGTGGGTTTGCTGCAGGCCATGCCGGGCACCCAGCTGTTTCGCCGCCTTACCCGGGAAGGTCGCATTGTGGATACCGGCGCGGGGAACAACATGGATTGCCATCTCAACTTTGAACCGCGCATGAATGCTGAGCAGCTGGTCGAAGGCTATCGCTCCGTGCTCCACCGTATCTACGCGAGCGAGCCGTACTACCGGCGGGTGCGGAGTTATCTCAGCCGCTGCCGGCCTCGGTACCAGTCGCGTATCACTTTCGCCAATGTGCGCGCGTTCCTGCTGTCGCTGCTGCGTCAGGGGATTCTCGGAGAGTCGCGCATCAGCTACTGGAAATTTGTCGCTGCCGCCGCGACCCGCCACCGGGAATCGTTTGGTGCTGCGATGACCATGGCGGTGATGGGTTACCACTTTCAGATCATGACGAAACGGGTCCTCGCCGGGTCGCTGAATTCTCTGCCGATTTGAGACGGCTGATGCGGCAAACACGCCGCTTAGTCGTGGGATACCAGCGTCCACCGGTAATAACGAGCGCAACATGATACAGTAAAGACAGATCGTCGAATCCGAAATGGTGTTCTTGCCTGTTCTGGCTGTACCGCTGACTTGCAAACAATTCCACAAAGAGTTCAGCGATACACTCCAAAGAAAAAGGAAACAAGTACAGTTATGGAACAGGGAACAGTGAAATGGTTTAACGACGCCAAGGGTTTTGGCTTTCTCAGCCGGACCAACGGCGAAGACGTGTTCGTCCACTTCTCGGCTATCCAGAGCAACGGATTCCGTTCGCTCCAGGAAGGCCAGGCGGTCCAGTTCAACGTGGTCAAGGGACCCAAGGGCTGGCAGGCAGAGAACGTTCAGGTCCTGTAATCCGCTGCAGGCAGCAAGAAAGAGGGGCCCGCTCGGCCCCTCTTTGTACTTACTTTCAAGTCGTCTGCTGGAAATCGATCCACGACTTTTCTTTTGCCGAACCGCGGCCCTGGCCGCTGGAGCTTCCCATGTCTGCAATACCGCAAGGCAAATATCAACTCAAGATCCTCCACGAAGAAATCGACCTGTTCGATCGCAAGCTGGCCCATCTTCTCCGCTACGAAGAGTTCTCCTGCGACGCCGACCGTGACGCTGCCGCGAAACGGCTGATGTCCAAGCGCGAGCTGCTGGCGCGCGCTGCCCGGCAGATGGCGCACGACGGGATCGAATTCAACCCCTCTGAGCTGCCCCGCTCGTTCCGCGCAGAGCCGGAAGCCGTCGCCACAGAGACCGCGGTTGCCGTCGTTGAAGAAGAACAGCCGATGACCCCCCGCAAGGCTTCGCGGGCCCGAGTGCGCTCCGCTGCCGCCACTTCGCTGGATTTCAAAAAGGGCGTCCAGGCCTACCG
>JBAVUB010000227.1:0-1770 GCA_049696575.1 Acidobacteriaceae bacterium
CGCCCGCGCCTCCTGCGCCGCAACCGCAGGGTCAGGTGGCGGAGCAGCATCCGCCTACGCCGCCCGCGCAGCCGCTGCCGCAGAACAATCAGGCGAAGCTGGAAGCGCCGCCACAGGCTCCGCAACCGAGCTTCCGTTCGGGTTCGAGCACCAACCCCAACGAGCAACTGCAGCAGGCGATGCGCCAGGCCATGCAGGGCAAGGGCCAGTACGGCGGCGACAACGGCGCCAACATGCCGTCGCAGCATCCTGGCATGAACGGCGCGGTAGACGTACTCAGCGACACGATGGGCGTCGATTTTGGTCCATACATCCAGCGGGTGGTTTGGGACACGGAGCGCGCATGGTGGCCGATCATCCCGGAATCGGCGCGGCCGCCGCTGGACAAGCAGGGGAAGGTGATGATCCGGTTCAAAATCAACCCGGACGGCAGCGTGCGGGACATGATTCTCGAAGGGCCGTCGGGTGACGTGGCGCTGGATCGCGCTGCGTGGGCGGGGATCACCGGGGCCTCTCCCTTTCCGCCGATCCCGAAGGCGTTCAAGGGTCCGTTTCTGGAGCTGCGCTTCTACTTCCTCTATAACATTCGCCCGGGAGAAGAATAGCGGTGGCCAGGACGCCGGTAACCCCAGAGCTGGATCGACACCGTCGCCGAAGGATCATGGGCATTCTGCTCGTGGCCGCTCTGATTTTTTTATTCAGCATGCTGCGGGCGGATTGGCACGCGATTTTCCCGACGGGCTGGTGGCGCTGGTAGGGCTTGACCGCCGATACACAAAGAATTACGATTTATACACATCGGGGTTCAACATGCGCACCAATATCGATATCGACGACAAACTCATGGAGCAGGCGATGCGATCCAGCGGCGCCCCCACGAAGAAGGCGGTGGTGGAAGAGGCGTTACGTATGCTGGTTCGGACGCAATCTCAGGCTTCCATTCGCGACCTCTTCGGCACGGTGGAGTGGGAAGGTGATCTGAAACGATCTCGCCAGGGCCGCTTCCCAAAGTAAGGCGATCGGCATGGTCATTGTCGACACGACCGTCTGGATCGACTATTTTGCCGGAATCGTGAACAGTCAAACGACGTGGCTGCGGCGGGCGGCGGGCGTCACGGCTATTGGCCTTACGGATCTAATCCTCTGCGAAATACTGCAAGGGGTGCGCCGCGACGCGGAACTTGCGCGGATTCAGAACCGGCTGCTGAATGTGGACATTTTCGACTCGGGTGGAACCGTACTCGCACATGCCGCCGCAAGAAATTACCGGTTCCTGAGGGCGAAGGGGTACACGGTTCGCACGACCATCGACCTCATTATTGCGACCTTCTGTCTTGAATCAGACCACGAGCTACTCCACCATGACCGGGACTTCGATCCCTTTGAGCAGCACCTGGGGCTCAAGGTCCTGCATCCCGCCTAAACTTTGCCCGCAATCCCCGGAGTGTTGCGCATCGTCGATCCTGCGATCCTCATGCTGGGAGGACGAGTACGATGAACCCAACTGCGATGCTCACCGAAGACCAGGCCTGGGACGCTGTTTTGGCCCGCGACCCCGCGGCGGACGCGGAGCTGGTTTACGCCGTCACGACTACGGGGGTGTTTTGCCGACCGACCTGCCCCAGCCGCCGGCCCGATCGCTGCAACGTCGTCTTTTTTCCCGATCCGGCGACGGCTGTGCGGGCCGGATACCGCCCTTGCCGGCGGTGCCGCCCGCAGCAGCAGCACAGGGACGCTGCTCTGGTGGAGACGGTTTCCGCCAGTCTGAAG
>JBAVUB010000228.1:0-4818 GCA_049696575.1 Acidobacteriaceae bacterium
CCAAACAGAAATATGCCAACCCGCAACAATGGGCGGCGTTCTTCGATCGCGCCGTGGAGGAGATTGGAACCATCCCCGGCGTGACCGCAGCGGCAGCGGGAAGCGGGGCGCCGATGGAGGGAGCGGGCTCCGTTCTGCGCTTCCACATTGGAGGAGGACACGCGCGAGGGACCTTCGATGAGGGCAACATGGTGGAGTATTTCCGCATGAGCCCGGATTATTTTCGCGCCACGGGGATGCGGCTCCTGCACGGCCGCACGCTGCTGCCATCGGACACGCCGCGCGCACCGGCGGTTGCGGTCATCAATGAGACTCTGGCGCAGAAGCAATTTGGCAACAGCAATCCGATCGGCGAGAGGATTTTTCTGGATGGGGATGTGAATGAGTCGGCCGCAGCGAGCACCACGGGACCGCCGCTGGAAATCGTCGGCGTGGTCCGCGATACGAAGGAGTACGGGCTGTTCCAGATGACACCGCAGATGATCTACGTTCCCATGGCCCAGGACCCGGAGCCGGCGATGTCGCTGGTGGTGCAATCCACAGCGGATCCAGGAAGCCTTGCGCCGGAGATTCGGAGCCGAGTGGCGAAGCTCGATCCGGATCAGCCGGTCTATAACGTTCGTAGCCTGCAGGAAATCTTTCGCAATGAGCATGCGTTCTTCCGTTTCAACACGCTGCTGCTGGCGGTGTTTGCGGGGATGGCGCTGGTGCTGTCGCTGATCGGAATCTATGCGGTGATGGCGTATGCAGTGAGCCAGCGTGCTCGGGAGTTCGGAATCCGGCTGGCGCTGGGTTCGCCGAGGGGCAGGATTCTGGGGCTGGTGCTGCGGCAGGGAGTGTGGATGGGCCTGATCGGGATCGCCTGCGGACTGGCGCTCTCATGGCCGGCGACGAAGCTGCTGGCGCGCGCGCTGAACGAGTCCATGTTTCTGAAGCTGGTACACATCGGCCCGGCGCTCTTCCCTGTTTTGTCCGCGGGGATGGTGTTCACCATGCTGCTGGCCTGCGGGCTGCCGGCGCGGCGCGCCACGCGGGCGGATCCGCTGGAAGCGCTGCGCTCCGAATGACGGCGTTGTAATCAGGGAGCAACCGCCGCGCGGAGTTCCCTGCCCGGTTTTCGCATCCAACCCGGTGAAATGGTGATCATCGGCTTCAGGAAACTCGGTCTTTTCCTCTTTTTCTTCTGCGTGGCCCTGGGCACAACTTCTGGGCTGAGCGGACAAACCAGCAGCGACACTTTGCCGGACAGTCCGACGCCTCATAAGACGCCGCTGGATCGTCGTCCCCCGACGGATCGCGAGGAAAGCTGGCGCGCGCTGCCGGGAGATTTTCTCCACGATCAGAAAGAGATCTGGACCGCCTTCCCGGTGCAGATGGCCAAAGGCCGGCACTGGCTGCCGGTGCTCGCCACAGCCGGAGGCACCGCGGGTCTGATCTACGCCGACCCGCATATCATGCCCTGGATGCGTTCGCATCAGGGCAACCTCGACGACGTCAACGACGTCTTCGACGCTTACATCGCAACCGGCGAGGTGGCGGCGATACCGGCTTCGTTGCTGGCGGCGGGGTACATGCGGCACGATCGCTATCAGGTGAGCACGGCGCTGCTGTGCGCCGATGCTTATGCCGACAGCGCCATCGTCGATCTGGCCATGAAAGCGGTCACGCGCCGCGAGCGGCCCTCGGATGTTCCACCGGGAAAGCCGTTCACCGACACGTTTTTCAGCGGAAACGAGTCACCGGTGAAAGGCAGCAGCTTTCCATCCGGCCATGCCGTGGGGGCATTTTCCGTAGCCACGGTGGTGGCGCGCCGCTACGGAAATCATCGCTGGGTTCCCTGGACTGTTTATGGCTTCGCGACGGTGATCGGACTCTCGCGCGTTACCGACCAGGCGCACTTTCCGTCGGACGTGTTCCTCGGCTCGGTGGTGGGTTACACCGTGGCCCGGTTCCAGACGCTGCGGCCACGATGAGGCGGACTCACTGCGCCGGCGACGATACAGCGAACCTGGACGTTCGAGTCTAGATCTGGTCGATCTTTACGTTGCCGTCGCTGGTGCGGATGGAAAGCGGCGTGCCTCCGCCGTTCAGCTTGCCGTGCAGTTCGTGGCCCTCGCCTCCGCTGGACTGGTAGTGATCCAGGGTAAGCGGAAGGGCGCAATCCACATGGCCATCACTGGAGTGAACGTTGAGGTCGGCGGCGAAGTTCGTGGGCAGGTGAATGGCGACCGAGCCGTCGGAGGTCTGGATGGTCGAAGCTTCGGTGAGCTTCGTTCCCGGGCGCAGGCTGACGTCGAGCCTGCCGTCGCTGGTGTGCAGGGTGAGCGCGTGGAAAAGGCCGTCGACGCTGAGGCTGCCGTCGCTGGTGCGGGCGTCGAGTGCACCCGAGGCATCGGTGATGGTGACCCGGCCGTCGCCGGACTTAATGTGCAGATCGCCGGAGAGGTGGTCGAGGGAGACATTGCCGTCGCCGGTTGTGAGGCCTAACTGGCCCTGCAACCCGGTCACGGTGACGTTGCCGTCGGAGGTTTTGGCCTGGAGCGTGAGCTGGGCCGGGGTTTCGACGGTGATCCGGGACTGCTCCCGATGCCACGTAATGTGAACGCCGATGCGCGGGAGTTGCTTGAAAGAGAAGTGGACCTCGTCGCCGCTTTGGCCTTCTACGAGACGATAGTCGCTCATTTTTTGCCCGACCAGCTCGATGTGGATGCGGACCTCGTGGCAATCGCAGGGCCGGAAGTCGACGTTGGCGTCGGAGGTTTCGAAGTCGAGCGTGGGCTTGCCGGTGACCGGATACGACTTCGACCAGGAGTGATCGGCATCCTGCGCAAGGATGGTGCAAGCGGAGAGCAGCGCGAGGGCGGCCGCTGCCAGGACGGTCTTCGTCTTCATGGCAGGAGGATACGGAAGAGGTGAGGGAAAGGTTCCGGGGAATTTTCGGGGGGTGGGAGCCGGAGCCGGCTGAAGTCGGCTCGATCGGGGAATTTGGCGTGCCCATTTGGTAGGGCCGGATTACCCATCGGAGTCATTGAGTGTTGCGGCGGCAGGCCTCAGGATTCCTGCATGCGCGTGAACCTCAGCACTCGGCCATCTAATTCCTCCGCCTCTCGGGCGGGAGCGATCCCATTGACCCTGACCATCAAGCCATCCTGCGGGCTGCCCGGCGACTACGAATGCCCAATGGACAGCGCGTCGCTGCTGCGGCTGTTGCGGCAACAGACCGATCTGCCGGGGTATGTGCTGGAAAGTTTTGAAGCAAAGCTGCGCGCGCCGAATGCACGCCTGCTGGGCGTGGAGCTGAGTGAGACGGTCCTGACGGACATTGGGTATTTTATCGACTAAAGGTATTTTCGGGCCTCTTCACCTCCAAAACAAAACGGGCTTCCCCTTTGGGGAAGCCCGCTCTTTTTGCGGCGCAGTGGCGTGTTATGCCCAGCCTTCGCGGAGGCGGCGGATGTATTCGTCGGGTCACAACACCCGGACGAGAGCGAGGTAATGGACAGGACGCAGCGACGGCACTAGCCTACGCTCGCCTTCTCCCTGTCAAGCGCGATGAACTCGGGCGCTTCCCAGGAGTCGCCCTTACGCTGATAACCCGCCTCTTCGAGGATTTCGCCGAGGGTTTGCATCTCGGCGCTGGTATCGAGGAAGGCCTGCACGGCGTCGCGAATGTTGCGTCGGGCTTCGTCGTTGGTCGCACCACAACTGGAGAGGTCCAGTTCGGGGACGTAGGCAACGTAGGTTGAGCCCTCCCGAAATGTGTGGACGGTGTACGGGATTTGCTGCATCGCGGTCTCCCAGCCGATTACAGGATAACCCGGCTGAGCCGGAAGTCATCCTTCCCAGCCTTGGTTTTGCGGGTTGCGGCGGGTTCCAGGAATCAGACCAGCAGCCTGCATCGGGCGACTGCGAACCGGTTGACTGACTGTGCCGAGGCAGTTGGAGGGACGCGCGCTTCTGAGTCGTTACGAAAGTCACGGCGCGGACTATATTGATGGCCTTCGCAAGCGAACGCCGACGATGTCTTTTCCGGCTGCGCTCTTCGAGCTCCGCCTCGGCCTGCGGCAGCAAGGAAGGCGCTGCGCGCCGGTTTTTTACGGCACGGCTGAAGCCGTGCCCTGACACAAGACCTCGTGCCTAAACCCGTGAGCGCCCAGGCCTGAAATCTTCAATTGGGGCGGATCTTCTGGACTGCATGTGGCTCATGGGGGGAATTGCCGAGTTCGAAACGCCTCACATCTCGAAGCGAGCGGCGCACCCGCCGACCTTCCAAGCGCAAAAACGGAGAGTCCCGAGGTTGTATCAGTCAAATGTATCGAGGATTTCCAAACCACTCCCCGGTCTGGAGAGAGAGCACCTCTACCTCATGGAAGATCGCTCGCAGTGCCCCGTAGAGCAGATTGAAGTCCACGGCCATTACCACTAGCCCGTTGTACGCGGTCTCGGGAAACGTCAATTTTATGGTCCGTCCTGGCCCGTGAACCGCGTGGCAGCGAATCTTCTCGTAGCAAATCGCCGCTACTGATGCGCGCCACAGGTTGGCAGCCAACGAGGACTTGGCGCTATCGGGCAGTGACGAAGCTTTGATCTTTTGAACGACTTCATCCGGCGTGAAGAACTGCTTAGGACGCTGCCGCACGATCGATTGCACGAAAGATTCGATCTGACCACTGCACCTCGCAGCCTCCTCAAGCAGAACTTTCGGATGGATTGCGCTGAAGAAGGGGCAGCCGCTAAGCTCACGTAAGGCGCGACAGAAGTTTTCTCGACTATTCTCGTTGCCGTCAAAGTATCGTCCCGAGGCAAGATAATCGATGT